>JAZFVR010000077.1:0-2742 GCA_036447835.1 Alphaproteobacteria bacterium
TCCGTGTGTTATTATCATTGAGAAGACCATATAATAGGGTGACTAGCAAGATCAATTCGACCGCCGGACCGGGCGCCCGGGCGAAGCGAAATTCCGTTTGCCGTACGAAGAGAGTTTCTCGTTCGCAGGATATCAAAGCAGGTGAATCGAAGCATGGGTCAATTAGCCAGAACCTATAGGCGCAGTCCCATCCCGCTCTATCTTCAGGTCGCCGCGACGCTCAGGCGGCGAATCGAGGTCGGGCAGTGGAAGCCGGGGCAGAAGATATCGACGCTCGAGGAGCTCGAGGCCGAGTTCCAGATGGCCCGGGTCACGGTCCGCCAGGCGATCGACATTCTCGAGAAGGAGGGGCTGGTCCAGTGCCTGCAGGGCAAGGGGACCTTCGTCACCCACGGCATCAAGGACAATCGCTGGCTCAAGCTCGAGACCGAGTGGTCGGAGCTCATCAAGACCATCGAGGACAACGTCCCGCGCTTCATCGACGGCGACGATGCGCCGGCCCGGCCGCGCCTGAAGAAAGGCGACGGACGGCTGGCGGCGGAGTACGAGCACCTGCTCAGCGTGCAGTCGCGCCAAGGTGAGCCCTATGCCGTGGTCAGCGTCCATCTCGCCCGCGACGTTTACGAGCGCGCGCCGCACGTCTTCCGTTCGCAGGTTGCCTTGCCGGTCGTCTCGACCCTCGACGGGCTCAATATCGCACGCGCGCACCAGACCCTGGTGATCGGCTCCGCCGACATGGAGACCGCCGAGCTTCTGAACATCGCCCTCAACGCGCCGACCGCCGAGGCACATTGCGTCGTCGTCGACGATCAGGGGGTGGCCATCTACGTTGCGGAGATCATCTATCGCGGAGACCGCGTCAAGCTCGACATCGACCTGCTCTGACGCACCGCAGCGATGCCGCCGCCGGCCGCACGGGAATACGGGGATGACTGAGAAAGGGGTCGGCGCCCGCCTGGTTCGCAAGGAGGACGACCGCTACATGCGCGGGCGCGGCGAGTTCGTCGCCGACATCAAGCTGCACGGGTTGAAGGACGTCGCCTTTTTGCGCAGCCCCGTGGCGCACGCGCGCATCCTCGACATCGAGGTCCCCGAGGCGCGGCGGGGCGCGGTATTCACCGCCGCCGACATGACGGGCGTGAGGCCGATCCGTGCGGTCTCGGGCCTGCCCGGCTTCAAGACCTCGGAGCAGCCGCCGCTGGCCAGCGGCAAGGTGCGCCAAGTGGGCGAGATGATCGCCGTCTGCGTCGCCGACACGCGCGCCGAGGCCGAGGACATCGCGGCCGAGGTGTTCGTCGACTTCGACGAGCTTCCCGTCGTCTCCGACATGCTCGCGGCGCGCGAGGCTGGGGCGCCGCTGGTTCACGAGGCGTGGGGCGACAACGTCTACCTCGAAACCACGGTCGACGCCGACGTCGAGGCGGTGGCCGCGACGGCGGCGATCCGCGTGACGCGCGAGTTTCGCACCGCCCGCCAGTGCATGGCGCCGCTCGAGGGCCGCGGCGTCGTCGCCCACTGGGACGCGCGGCTCGAGCAGCTCGTCGTCTACAGCGCGACGCAAATGCCGCATATCGTGCGCAGCGGCCTCTCCGAGTGCCTCGGCCTCGACCACGGGCAGGTCCGCGTCGTCGCCCCCGACGTCGGCGGCGGCTTCGGCTACAAGGGCATCCTGCTGCCCGAGGAGGTGTGCCTCGGCTGGCTGGCCATGAACTGCGGCCATCCGGTGCGCTGGATCGAGGACCGCCGCGAGCACCTCACCGCCTCGGCCAACTGCCGCGAGCACCATTACCGCATCACCGCCTACGCCGACGCGAGCGGCAGGCTGCTCGCGCTCGACGCCGAGGCCACCGTCGACGCCGGCGCATATTCGTCGTACCCGTTCTCGGCGTGTCTCGAGGCGGTGCAGGTGGCGAGCATCCTGCCCGGCCCTTACGACTTCCCCGTCTACCGCTGCAAGACCTACTCGGTGGCGAGCAACAAGCCGCCGATCCTGCCCTACCGCGGCGTCGCGCGCACCGGGGTGTGCTTCGCCATGGAGCTGATCATCGACGCCGTCGCGCGCGAGGCCGGGCGCGAACCCCACGAGGTGCGCCTCGACAACCTGGTGGCGGCCGAGGCCATGCCCTTCGACAACGTCACCGGCAAGCATTTCGACAGCGGCGACTATCCGGAATGCCTGCGCCGCGCCGTTGCCGCCGTCGACGTCGCCGCCGTGCGCCAACGCCAGCGCCGCGGCGAGGCCGACGGCCGCCGCGTCGGCGTCGGCTTCGCCATCTTCTGCGAGCAGGCGGCGCACGGCACCTCGGTCTACGCGGGCTGGGGCATCCCCATGGTGCCGGGCTACGAGCAGGCGGGCGCGCGCATCACCCCCGACGGCGGGCTCGAGCTGCGCGTCGGCGTGCATTCGCACGGCCAGGGCCTCGAGACGACGCTCGCCCAGGTCGCCAACGAGGTGCTCGGCATAGACCCCGACAAGGTCAAGCTGGTGCACGGCGACACCGGGCTGACGCCTTACTCGACCGGCACCTGGGGGTCGCGCTGCATGGTGATGGCCGGCGGCGCCGTCGCCGCGGCGTGCCGCGAGCTCGCCGGGCGGGTGGTGAAGATCGGCGCGCGGCTGCTGCAAACGGATGCGGGCGAGGTCCGGCTCGAGGGCGGCCGGGTGGTGGCGCCGGGCGGCAGCGTCGGGCTCGCCGACGTCGCCAACGTCTGGTACTTGCACCCCCAGGACCTGCCCGACGA
>JAZFVR010000078.1:0-12675 GCA_036447835.1 Alphaproteobacteria bacterium
AGGTCGCCGGAGTCGGGTCTTGGCTACAGGCGGAGGTGCCTAAATGCGCGCATTTGCAACCGGTGTTGGCTTTAAAGCCGACATTGGCGCTCCGCCGCTGACCCAACTGTCGTTTATGGGTACAGAACCTAGTGCAGGGTCAGCACCGATCCCAGCATGCGCACCTCGGCCGGCCGCACAATGTTGGCGCTTGCCACCCTAACGGAATGCAACTTTCCGTCGAGCGAGCGCTGCCAGAACTCGAGAAAGCGGCCGAGCACCGGGTAGCGGGGCGCCATGTCGAGCGCCTGCCAGACGAACGACTGCAGCACCCCCGGATGGTCGGGGAGATGGTAGATGATCTCCGCCGTGGTTAGGCGGTAGCCCTGAAGCTGCAATTCCAGATCGCTCATCGTCGCACCCAATACATGGCCCAAGACAAGCCTGCCATAAATGCTGGCCTACTATCATATAGAATTAAAACGGTAAAAATAGAATAAACAGAATATTAGCACTCTATAGTCGAGGCTGCTAATAGCTTCTACTGAACGTTTAGGAAACGCACTTCTCTGTAAATACATTATTTACTATAACAGTACTTGCGGCGTTTCTTCGCACCTGCACAATGGTCGTTCCCGCACCTGCGAGGTAGGACCGGGCGGTTTAAATTGGCCGTGTCCGACCCCAGATGCGGGGGTACATTCGGCCCCGTCGTGCGCGCGGGGCGATGCACACGAGTGGCGCGGCACGGCGCGCGACAGCTGGGTTCGGCGGGCGACCGCCAGGCGCCGAAGGAGGCCCGGCAACCCGCTTTCGATGCGGCGCGAGGAGAGCACGGACGTGTCCGATCAACTACCGAGATTTTAGGGAAGGCGGCCGCAGCGTGTCGGATACGCTTCTGGTCACCGGCGGCGCCGGTTACATCGGCTCTCACGTCGTACGCCAGCTCGTCGAGGCCGGCTACCAGGTCGTCGTCTATGACGACCTGTCGACGGGCCACCGCGACGCGGTGCTCGGGGCCGAACTCGTCGTCGGCGACCTCGCCGATCGCGGACGGCTCGCGGCGCTGTTCGCCGACCGGGGCTTCGCCGCCGTACTCCACTTCGCCGCCAGCATCGTCGTTTCCGATTCGCTCGATCGGCCGCTCGATTATTACGGCAACAATACCGCGAACACGCTCGGCCTCCTGCGCTGCTGCGCCGACGCCGGCGTCGACCGCTTCGTCTTTTCGAGCACCGCCGCGGTCTATGGCGACCCGCCCGGAGGCGTCGCCGACGAGGACACGCCGCTGGCGCCGATCAACCCCTACGGCCGGTCGAAGGCGATGAGCGAGTGGATCCTGCGCGATTACGCCGCCGCATCGCCGTTCCGCTACGTCTCGCTGCGTTACTTCAACGCCGCCGGCGCCGATCTCGATGCGCGCATCGGACAGCGCGGCGAGGACGCTACCCATCTGATCAAGGTGGCGTGCGAGGCGGCGGCGGGAAGGCGCCCTTCGGTCACCGTATACGGCACCGACTACGACACCCCGGACGGGACGTGCCTGCGCGACTACATCCACGTCGAGGACCTGGCCCGGGCGCACATCGCAGCGCTGCGCTATCTCGACCGGGGCGGCGAGAGCCGGGTGCTCAACTGCGGCTACGGCGTCGGCTACAGCGTGCGCGAGGTGTTGGCGCGCGTGCAGGCGATCTCGGGAGTCGATTTCGCGGTCATCGAGGGCGGGCGGCGCCCGGGCGACCCGGCGCGCCTGATCGCGAACAGCAAGCGAATCCGGCGCCTGCTCGACTGGACGCCCCGGCACGACGACCTCGACACGATCGTCGGCTCGGCGCTCGCCTGGGAGAAGACGCTCGGTTGACGCGCGGGCGCGTCACCACTTGAAATTATGGTGCCGCATGAGGTCGTAGAGCGTGGGCCGGCTGACACCGAGCAGCTTCGCCGCGCGCGAGACGTTGCCGTCGACCTGCGCGAGCGCGCGCTGCAGCGCTTCGCGCTCGGCGCGTTCGCGCACCTCCTTCAGGCTGGGTGACGGGGCTTCCTCGTCGGGCGCGTCGAGCTCCAGGTCCTGCGCCGTAATCCGGTTGCCCTCGGCCATGATCACCGCGCGTTTCACGCGGTTTTCGAGCTCGCGCACATTGCCCGGCCACGAGTGGTTGGCGAGCGCGGCGAGCGCGTCGCCGGTGAACCCCCGCACCGAGCGGCCGAGCTCCTTGTTGAGCCTGTGAAGGAAACTGCGCGCCAGCAGCGCCGGGTCGTTCTCGCGGTCGCGCAGCGGCGGTATCGTGATGACCATCTCGCTGATGCGGTAGTAGAGGTCCTCGCGGAAGCGGCCCGCCTTGATCAACTCGTCGAGATCCTGGTTGGTGGCGCAGACGATACGCACGTCGACCGGAATCTCCTTGCGGCCGCCGATACGCTCGATGGACCGCTCCTGGAGGAAGCGCAGCAGCTTGACCTGCAGGCCCAGGGGCACGTCGCCGATCTCATCGAGAAGCAGCGTGCCCCCGTCGGCTAGTTCCACCTTGCCGCGCGTCTGCTTGATCGCGCCGGTGAACGCCCCTTTCTCGTGCCCGAACAACTCGCTCTCGAGGAGGGTTTCAGGGATCGCCGCGCAATTTATGGCGACGAACCGTTTGCGCCCGCGGGGGCCGAGCTCGTGCAGCGCTTTCGCGAGAAGCTCCTTGCCCGTGCCGCTTTCGCCGGCCAACAGGACGCAGACGTCGACCGGAGCGACCTTCTCGATGGTGCGGCAAAGCTTGAGCATATCGGGGCTCGCGGTGGTGACGCCGCGCAGGGGGGAGTCCTCGCCGACGCGGGCGAGACGCCGGTTCTCCTCTTCGAGTTCGTAGAGGTGATGCGCACGATCGATGATCAGGCCGAGGACCTCGGCGTCGATCGGTTTCTGGTAGAAGTCGTATGCGCCGAGACTGACGGCGCGCACCGCGTTTTCGCGATCCTCGTTGCCGGTGACGACGATGACCCGCGACTGCGGAGCGATCGAACGGATCGCCTCGAGCGTCGCCAGGCCCTCGCTCACCCCGTCGGTATCGGGAGGCAAACCGAGGTCGAGCGTGATGACCGGCGGTTCCTCGCGACGCAGCAGCTCGAGAGCGCCGTCGCGGTCGCCGGCGATGAGAACCTCGTAGCCGTCGAAGCTCCAGCGCAGCTGCCGTTGCAACCCGGGATCGTCCTCGATGACCAACAATTTACGTTTCTCGGTGCTCATCAGGCCATCGCCTTATGCCTGTTTTCGGCGGTTTCCGGGGGGCCGCCGACGGTCGGCAGGCTCACCCGCATCGTCGTGCCCTTCCCGGGCTCGCTGAGCACGTCGAGGCGGCCGCCCATCTCGCGTACGAATTCACGGCTCTCGAAGACGCCGACGCCGTAACCGGCCCGTTTGGTGGACTCGAAGGGGCGGAAGAGATGGTTGCGAATGAAATCGGCGTCCATTCCGGGGCCGCTGTCCTCGATCTCGATGACGGCGTCGCCGTCGTGGCCGAGCAACCGCACCCGAACCACCGCGTCGGCCGGCGAGGCCTCGAGCGCGTTCTGGATCAGATTGTCGACGACCGCCGCCAACCGGTCCTCGTCGGCGGCGACGACGAGATCCGCCGCCTGGCAATCGAAGGCGATCGAGCCTGGCGCCCCGGCCTTGTCGGCGACGGACTTGCGCAACAGCGGCGCGAGCTCGACGACCGACTGCGCGCCCCTCACCGAATCGGCGTGCAAACGCACCAGGAGCCGGTTCATCTTTTCGACCGAATCCCGGACGGTCTGGATCATGTCGTCCTGAAAGGCCGGATTGCTCCGGTGCATGGCCGCGTTCTTCACCATCAGCGAAAGCTGGCTCACGAGGTTCTTGATGTCGTGCAGGACGAAGGCGAATCGCCGGTTGAATGCCTCGAACTGGCGCGCCTCGGCGAGCGCCCGCGCCGCCTGCTCGAGGGCGAGATAGCTCGCCGCCTGGTGGCCCACCATCTTGAGCAGGTCGTAATCCTCCCAGTTGAGCGTTCTCGGGGCGCGCGAATGGCCGAGCATGATGAAACCGATCAATCGCTGCTCGCGAACGAGGGGAACGATCAGCCACGCGTGGCGAAGCTTTCGCATCCATTCGGGGAGCGTGCAGTGGGCATAGGCGCCGGAATTCCGCGCGTGCTCGTCGAGGTCGATCACCCATTCACGTTCGGCAAGGAAGCGTGCGAGCGGGCCGTCGGCGGGCTCTTCCTCGGCCGGCCAGACCTCGCTCGATGTCGCCGCAAGGGTGAGCCGCCCGGGCTCCTCCTCGAGCCAGAGCGCGCCATCGGGGCTGTCGACGATGTTGGCGACCGCCTGAATCGTGCGGTCGCGCAGGCTGAAGTCGCGTCCGGTCGCCGAAATGGTGCCGATGAAATTGAGCCATTCGTCGCGATAGTCGTACTTGTAGCTGAAGAAGTGCTTGCTCAGGAATACCTTGAGCTCCGAGCGGAAGCGCCCCGAGGCCAGAATGCTGACGAGCAGAATGCCCGCTCCGAACAGGAAGGCGAGCTGCAGCAACGGGCCCCAGCCGCCGCCAAACTTCCGCAGGTAGTAGCCGGCCGCCGCCATCAGCAGCATGTAGAAGCCGGTACCGATCAGGGTCGCCGAGTAGAAGACGGCGCGACGGGAAACCGAAACCTTGAGCGACCACTCGGGATCGCGCGCCGCCGCCACGGCGATGAGCGGAACGACGAGCGCGTTGGCGACGCCGCGCGCCTGCAGGAGATCGTTGTCGAGCTGGTGGACGAGGACGGCGTTGGCGAAGAGGAAAACGTCGTATACGAAGATGCCGCCGACCCCGAAGCACAGGTTCTTCACATACCAGCGCCTCTCGGGCTCGGTGTTGCGGAACAGGTTTTCGACCAGGACCAGGCCGATGACGGCAAGGCCGAGGCGAGCGTAGGTGGGGCAGGTGAATTCGTCGCACGGCAGCGACAATGTGCCGGCCAGCGACGGGTAGAGGTCGAAGCCGACGACGGCCACGCAGAGCGCGGCCACCGCCACCGGCCCGAGGCGCGTGAACAGCGCCGTCCCGTTGCGCTGCATGCCGAGCACGAGGGCGCTCCACAGAAGCGCGATCCAGCCCGCGCTGCGCAACACCTCGAGCACGCCGACCACCGGATCGATCCGGCCGCCGGCCCACGAACTGTAAGCCGCCGCCACCGCCCAAAGCGTCGTCGCGCCGCTCGCGGAAAGAAGGAAGGCCCCCTGTTTCTTTCCCTTCCAGCTGACCAACAGCAGCAGCGTCAAGACGAGAAAGGCGGCAGCCGCCACCAAATGGCTGACAAAGCCGGCGTCCATTACGACAAATCGCAAGCCCGCGTTTTCAGCGGTCTCCCTCTGGCCAGAAGACGACGCGCATCGTCCGCATCGAGACGATCAGGCCGAGGAATACACTGAAATAGTTAACATAATTTAACGTAATAGAGATCGGACCGCAGTCTGCCCCTGGCCGTCCCGACGCTGGCGCATAGGGCGCGCGGGCCGCGGCCGGCCGGCAACGGCCGCCATCAATGCTTCGCTCCTGCGCTTGATTTTCGGCTGACCCTCGCGCGAGGCGGCCGAATCGCCGGCGTTACCGGGCGGGCTGCCGCGCTAGGCGGCGGGGAGATCGCCGGTCGGCTCGATCAGATCGTTGAGGCGTCGCAGGTCGACAACCTTGAGCGCATCCGACGTGCGCTCGATGATCATCACCCGGGTAAGATTGCTCAGCACACGCGAAACCGTCTCGCGCGTGGTGCCGGCGCGGCTGGCGATATCGTTGTGGGTGGGGATCGGATGGATGATGCCGACGTTGCTCTCGGGTTCGGTTGGCGAGGACATGCGTAAGAGCTCGGTGTGCACCCGGTTGATGGCGCTCAGGGTGCTGAGGTCCATGATCCGGGCGTCGGCGCTGCGCACCATGCCGGTGAGGTTGAGCAGAACCTCGAAGGCGATCTCGGGGTGATCGAGCACCAGCTTTCTGAACGCCTGGGACGAAATACTCGCCAGCGTCGATTCCTCGTCCGCCATGACGCTCGCCGAGCGGGTGCCCCCGTCGAGGGCGGCGAGCTCGCCGAAATAGCCGCCGGTCTTCACATTCGCGAAGGAAATTTCGCGGCCGCTGGGCGAGTAGTTCAAGATCTGCACGCTACCGTCGACGACGAAATAGACGTCGTTTTCCTCGCTGTCGCGGTCGAAGATCTGCTCCTTCGCGCCATAGCGACGCCAGCTGCACGCCCGCTCGAGGTAGTTGACCTCGGACGGCGAAATTCCCGACAACAGCGAGATCCCGGCCAGGCTCTGGTGTGCTTTTCGCGCCATCCCGCGAACCGAAGGTTCCCTTACGGCGGGGAAACTAGCCCAAATACCCGGCGTTCGCCACCACGATCCCGCGCCGCCGGCAAGCGGCCGATGTCGGGCTTCGCAAAGCCGCGGATGTCAAGGGTGATTCGCTGCGCCCGCTCGCCGCCGTCCGCGCGCTCGATGGGTGGCGTTGCCGGCCGCGGTCACACGCGCGGCGCATTGTGCCTCGGCCGTCTTCCGGCGCCACCACGACATTACGCCGAGGCCGAGAAGAGCGACGCCCATGAGAGCGAGCGCGGCGGGTGCGTGCACCGCGAGACCGGTCGGTGCGTCGGCACCGATAGGCGTCCACCTATCGATCATCGTCGGGAAGTCGGCGTCGATGCTCACCAAGCCGTCGCCGTGGCGTTGCAGCAAATTCGATGTTCCGAACCGCCCACCGTCGATCGGCCCGTCGAGGGCGACCTCGAGCGTCGCATTCGCCGGCGCCGCGTGAGGGCCCGCGCCGGCCACATCCGGGACATCGCCGTCCCGCTCGACCCGAATTCCCCCGTCGTCGGACGCCCACGCGTGCACTGCCGCGCCGATTGACATCGCATCCGCCGCGACGGACCAGAGCCCCAGCGCCGCGGCGCCGAGCACCGCCGCCCGGAAGCCGCCGCCAAGCCTGCTCGCGAGCCTCATCGTCCAACCCTCCACGACGTCCTCGGCGCCGGCACGGGCCACCAAACGCCACCGTTGCGCCGCGCCCGCGCCGACCCTGGGCCTGGCGCCGGGTGGCCCGAGAACGTGCATGTCGCCCTAACTGGTTAACGGACACGCAAGGATCGTGCCAAGCTTCCGAAATCGCCTTGTTTTCAACCGATTATGCCCGGATCGGCGCCACCGGAGCGGCTGACGCAGGCGAAATTGTAAAGAATCCCGACGATTTCGGCGGCCGTCATGCCGCGCGAAACGGGCGGCCCCTCGCAAGGCGCCCGCGCCCACAGATTTCATCGCATGTTTTCAATGGGTTAGAGAAATGTTCACCGGCGCCCGCAAACTGTAAAGGATTCCGGCATCCGCGCGCCCCGGATGCGCAAGCACGGCTCCGGCGCGAATCCGAATAATCCCTTGATTTCAATAGGGTAGCGGAACACCCCCCACGCATCGCGGCGACGGGCCCGCGAAGCCGCGATACAGGCGATCGGCAGCGGCCGCGAATCTTCCCCCCGTTTCAAGGCGTTAACCATAACGCCGCAGCGCCAGGCAAGGCTGTAAGGCACGCTTGACACTTTTCCGCGCCCGGTTGGCCTGTGGTCCTTGCCCGTGCGCACGTGCGCGCTACACTCCCCGGCCATGTCCGCCGCGTCGCTCCCCTCGATCCACGTCCTTCGCGGCCATGCGCGGCGGCTCCGGCACGGCCATCCGTGGGCGTACTCGAACGAGCTGCGCATGGACGACGACGCCAGGGCGCTGGCCCCGGGGAGCATCGTCCGTCTCGTCGACGCCGGCGGCGAGGCGATCGGCTGCGCCACCTTCAACCCCCACTCGCTGATCGCCGCGCGCCTCATCGCCCACGATGCCGAGCAGGCGATCGACGGCGCCTTCATCCGCACGCGGCTCGAGGCCGCCGCGGGCTTGCGCGCGTGCCTTTACGACGCGCCTTACTGGCGCCTCGTCCATGCCGAGGGCGACGGCCTGCCCGGGCTCGTCATCGACCGTTTCGGCGACGTCTTCGTCTGCCAGCCCAACACGGCGGGGGCCGAGCGGCTGATGCCCGATCTCCTCGCCGCGCTCGACGCGATGTTCGCGCCGCGCGCCGTGGTGCTGCGGGCCGACAGCCCGATGCGCACCCTCGAGGGGCTCGAGCGCCACGTGCGCCTCGCCGCCGGTGCGCTCGAGGGGGCGGTCGATGTCGAGGAAGGCGCGCTGCGCCTTCTCGCCGATCCGCTCGAAGGCCAGAAGACCGGGTGGTACTTCGACCAGCGCGAGAGCCGCAGCTTCGTCGCCCGCCTCGCCGGCGGCGGCCGCATGCTCGACGTCTACGGCTATTCGGGCGCCTTCGCGTTGCACGCGGCGGCGGCGGGCGCGGCGCAGGTGATCGTGGTCGAGCGGTCGCAGGCCGCCCTCGCCCTCGGCGAGCGCGCGGCGGAGCTCAACGGAGTGGCGGCGCGCGCGAGTTTCGTCCGCGCCGAGGCCTTCGCCGAGATGGCGCGTCTCGCCAAGGCGGGCGAGCGGTTCGACGTCGTCGTCGCCGACCCGCCGTCGTTCGTGAGAAGCCGCAAGGAGCTGAAGCCCGGCCTGCGCGGCTATCGCAAGATGACGCGCCTCGCCGCCGCGCTGGTGGCGCCCGGCGGGTATCTCTTCGTCGCGTCGTGCTCGCACAACGTCGCGGCGGACGCCTTTGCCGAAGCAGTCGGCCGCGGCCTCGTCGACTCGGAGCGCGGCGGGCGCATCCTGCGCGCCGCCGGCGCGGCGCCCGACCACCCGCAGCACCCGGCGCTCCCCGAGACGGCCTACCTCAAATCGCTCCTGCTGCAGCTCGACTGAGCGCCACTCCGTCGACGTGCGAGGCTGCGACCGCCGCCGGTTGCGGTCAGTCGGCGGGAAGCTCGAGGCGGAAGACGGTGCCGGCCTCGTCGCTCTTCGCCAGGCTGACCTCGCCACCGTGGGCGCGCATGATCTCGCGCGCGATAGGCAGGCCGAGACCGGTGCCGCCCTGACGCGCCGAGCCGGAGAAGGGCTCGAACAGGTGCTCGCGTGCCTTGGGCGGCAGTCCGGGCCCGGAATCGGTCATCTCGATCACCGCCAAGGCGCCCTCGCGCCGGGCGCCGACATGGATCGCGCCGCTTCCCCGCATCGCGTCGATCGCGTTGCGCCCGAGGTTGAGCAGGACGCGGAAGAGCTGGTCGCGGTCGGCGGTCACGGCGAAGCCCTTGGCGACCTCGTTGTGCCACGAGATCGCGCCGTCCGCGGGCAGCGTCAGCGCCGCTTCCACGTCGTCGACCAGCGCCGGAACATCGACCGGCACCCTGCGCAGCTGGGGGCCCCCGGCACTGGCGAAGCTCAAGGTGTCCTCGCACAGCGCCACGGCGCGGTCGATCGCCCGTATCAGCGCCGGCGTCTGGCGCTTGACCTCGGGGTCGTCGCTGTGGGCGAGGCGGTCCGAAACCAGCACCGCGGTCGACAGGATGTTGCGCAGGTCGTGGTTGATCTTGCCGACGGCGGCGCCGAGGGCCGCGAGATGCGCGCGCTGCTTGAGCGCCGCGCGCAGGCCGCGCTGCATCTCGGCGAGCTCGCGCTGGGCCACCCCGACCTCGTCGCGGCGCCCGCTGACCACCATGTCGCCCGATGCGTCCTCGGGCGCCTCGCGGAAGGCGACGAGGCTCGCGGTCATGCGCCGCATGGGCCGCACCATCAGCCAGTGCAGGCTGAGGAAAACGAGCGCCGCGGTCATCAGCGACAGCACGATCGACAGGATCAGGATACGCCCCGAGTAGTCGAACATCTCGGCCCGCATCGGCGCTTCGTCGAGGGTCACGTCGACGAGGATGCCGGGATCGATCCGGGCCGTGCCGACGACGCGCAGGACCCGGTCGCGCGGCTGGAACAGGGCGATGAACGCCTCGCGGATGAGCGTATAGGGCACCGCCTCGCGCAGGTCGAACGAGGCGTCGACGGCGGGCGGCCTGCCGAGCATCAGGTAGGCGGCGTCGGGGAGGCGTAGCGCGATCGAGCGCACGCGGGCATGGACGAGGAGCTCGTCTTCGAGCTCGGGCGAGATCATGCCGTCGGGCGCCGCATCGAGCGCCAGCGTCGCCTCGTGCGCCGCCGCCAGCCGCTCCTGGAGATAGACGAGACGGTAGCGCGAGACCGACGGCACGTAGATCAGCACTTCGCCGAGCATGACGAACGCCATCGTCAGCACCAGGAGACGGGCTGAAAGGCTCCGCGCCAGCGGCGGCAACGGTATCTTGTCCGACGGCAGCATTACGCCGAAACCACACCATTTATCGGGCGGCAACCCCGCGCGCTGCGGGGTTCCGACCACCCCCCTTAGCCCAAGCGCAAGAGCAACCGCACCAGCTTGCGCGTGCGCGCGCTGAACAGCTTTGGCGTGTAGAAGCTGCCGGCGGCGCGCTTGTTCGCCTCGGCGAGCGTCGGATAGGGCACGATCAGCCCGGCGAGCGCGCCGATCTTGAGCCGCGCCCGGATCGCCAGCTCCCACGGCTGGATCAACTCGCCGGCGCTGGGGCCGACGATGCCGGCCCCGAGTATACGTCCGCGCGGCGTCGTGACCGCCTTGACGAAGCCCCGGGTCTCGCGCTCGGCCTGCGCCCGGTCGTTCTCGGCGAAGGGCCAGCGCAGCACGTGGATCCTGCCCGCGGCCTCACGCGCCTGCGCCTCGGTCATGCCCACCTGGGCGAGCTCGGGGTCGGTGAAGGTGACCCACGGAAACGCCCGGTAATCGACCTTGGCGGGCAGGCGGAACAGCGCATTGCGCAGGACGATTCCGGCCTGGTAGCCGGCCGTGTGGGTAAACGGATAGGTTCCCGCCACGTCGCCGACGGCGTAGACGCGCTTGTTCGAGGTCCGCAGCCGGGCGTCGACGGCGATGCCCTTGGGCCCATAGGCGATGCCGGCGGCCTCGAGACCGAGGTCGTCGACGATCGGCGCACGCCCGGTGGCGATCAGCAGATGCGAGCCCTCGATGCGCCGCTCGGCGCCGTCCGGGCCGGCGATCACGGCGACGCCGTTGCCGTGCCTCTCGACCCCCACTACCGTCGCTCCTTCGTGGATGTCGATGCCCTCGGCGCGCAACTGCCCGCGCAGGATGTCGACGAGCTCGGGGTCGTCGTTGCCGAGCAGCGCGAGCATTTCGAGCACGGTTACGCGCGCGCCGAGGCGGCGGTGCGCCTGGGCGAGCTCGGTCCCGATCGGGCCGCCACCGACGACGATCAGGTGCTCGGGCGCTTGCGTGGCATCGAAGATCGTCTCGTTGGTGAGATAGGGCACCCGGTCGAGCCCCGGGATGGGCGGCACCATCGGCCGGCTGCCGGTGGCGACGACGAAGC
Organism: Alphaproteobacteria bacterium; assembly: GCA_036447835.1. Taxonomy (GTDB): domain Bacteria; phylum Pseudomonadota; class Alphaproteobacteria; order JAAXGF01; family JAAXGF01; genus JAZFVR01. The sequence continues at coordinate 11,340 of JAZFVR010000078.1, forward strand.
GCCGCGCGCTCACCGTCACGTCGCCGGCCTCGACCCGATCACCGGCGACGAAGCGCGCGTAGGCGCGCACGACCTTGACTCCCATGCCCTCGAAGCGCTCGACCGAATCCTGCGGGGCGATCGCGGCGATGACGCCGTGGACGTGATCGTGGACGCGGGCGAAGTCGATCGCCGGCTCGGCCCCGTTGACGCCGAAGCGCCCGCTGCGGCGAATGCGCTCGGCGGCGTGCGCGGCGGCGAGCAGCGCCTTCGACGGAACGCAGCCGTAGTTGAGGCAGTCGCCGCCCATCTTGCCGCCCTCGATGAGCACGGTCTCGGCGCCCATCTGGCTGGCGCCCGCCGCCACCGTCAGGCCGCCCGAGCCGGCGCCGATGACGCAGATGTCGACGCTGAGATGCCGGCTCACGACTTTCGCCCCCGAAGCTTCTTGTAGACGACGGGCAACATCGCCAGCACCGCGAGGCCGACGAGTGCGGCGATGACCTCGGGCGTGAGGACCGCGGCCACTTCGAAGCGGTCGCCGGTGTCGAGCACGCTGCCGAGCCCGCCGCCGGCGAGCGCGTAGACGAAGGTGCCCGGGATGATGCCGATGAAGGTGCCGATGACGTAGGTGCGCAGAGTGACGCCGAGGAACGCCGGCACCAGGTTGACGACGAAGAACGGGAACAGCGGAATGAGGCGCAGCACCAGCAGGTAGCTCAACGCGTTCTCCTGGAACCCGGCCTCCATCCTGCGCATCCACGGGCCGGCCCGGGCGCGCAGCCGGTCGCCGATCGCGCTGCGCGCCACCAGGAACAATATCGTCGCGCCCACAGTGGCGGCGAATACGACGTAGATCGCCGTGCGCACCGGCCCGAACAGGAAACCGCCGGCGAGGGTCATCATGGCGCCGCCGGGGAGCGACAAGGCGACCACCAGTACGTACACCGCCATATAGACGAGGACCGCCGCGAGCGCGTTGTCGGCGACGAAGGCGAGCAGCGTTTCGCGGTGCTTGCGTAGCGTCTCGAATACCAACTCGTTGTCGGGGCCGAAGACGAAGAGAGCGCCCACGACGAAGACCAGTACGGCGACGGGCACGATTTGCCGCGCCCGTGACCGCTTGCCGTTGATCGGCTGACTCCCGTTCGACGTCATACACCGGCCTCGTGCTCACGCGCCTCGGACAGCCCGGGAGCCTAGCACGAGCGTACCCGGGCCGCATCTGTTGCGCCGCAACCCCACACGCCCGCCGCGCCTTCGCCCGGGCCACGCGACACATATGGACGAGCGGTGGCTTTCGCGCCACCCCCCTGACCGAGATGTGATGAGAAGTGAGGGAGACGGCCACGCCAGG
>JAZFVR010000079.1:0-2615 GCA_036447835.1 Alphaproteobacteria bacterium
CTCGGCTTCGCTGACTTCCTTAGCCTGGCCAGCCCCGACAACGTCGCGTCCGCTCATAGCGTGCCCTCCAATTCCGAAACCGTTTGATTTCTCAACTCGTTAAACCGCCGCTGCCTCAAGGCATCGCCGGCGCCTCGATCTTAGGGGGTCGAATTGTGAGCGTCCAGACCATCGGCGGACAAGCGTGATCACGGGTGCACGGGGTCCCGCCGCGATTCGTCCCGAAGGTCGCGATTATCGGTAGAAGCCGCCGGCGCGGCCAGCCGCCACGCGACAATGCGCGTCGCCCCGGCCTATCCCCCGAGAACGATCGCGCCGTCGACGATGTCGAGCGTGACCGGCGTCAGGCTGGCCCCGGTGCAGGGCCCGTGGATGCAGCGGCCGTCGCCGATGCGGAACATCGCGCCGTGGGTGGCGCACTGGATGTGCCGCTTGTCGAGGGTGAGGAAGACGTCGGGCGTCCAGTTGAGCGGGCCGCCGGTGTGCGGGCAATCGTTGACGTAGGCGTGGACGCCGGATGCGTCGCGCACGACGAAGATATCGAGCGCCTCGGCGCCGTCGCCGAGGGTGAAGCCTTTCGCGCCCGGTGAGGGCACGTCGTCGAGGCGGCATAGCACGGCGCCCTGCGCCGGCGCGCCGCTCACGCCTCGATGCCGCCCATGGCGCACAGGATCTTCCAGTGCGCCGCGCTCACCGGCATCACCGACAGCCGCGACTGGCGCACCAGCGCCAGCTCGGTGAGCCGCGGGTGGCCCTTGATCTCTGCCAGGCTCACCGGCTTCGCGAGCGGCGCGACGGGCGCGATGTCGACCATGCCGAAGCGCCCGGAAGCGTCGGTATGGTCGGGGTAGTACTCCCTGACCACCTCGACGACGCCGACGATCTCGCGTTGCTTCACCGAGTGATAGAAGAAGGCGCGGTCGCCGGTCGCCATCGCCTTCATGTTGTTGGCGGCCTGGTGGTTGCGCACGCCGTCCCAGTAATCGCGCCCTTCCGCCACCAGGTCGTCCCACGAGTACCCCTCGGGTTCCGACTTGAACAGCCAGTACGCCATGCCCGTCCTCCGCCCTTCGCCGCTATGCCTCGGGGTTGCCGAAAATCCACTTCCAGGGGCGGATGTCGACGCTGGCGAACAGTCCCGCCTTGGCGTAGGGGTCGGCCGCGGCGAACGCCCGCGCCGCGGCGATGTCGTCGGCCTCGATGACGAGCAGGCTGCCGGTCATCGCCGCGCCGTCCTCGCTGGTGTACGGCCCGGCGAACTTGAGCGTGCCGGCATGTCCCTTGAGGTAGTCGACGTGGGCCGGGCGGTTCTCCTGGCGCACGGCGCCGTGGTCGGGCTTGTCGATGCACGAGATGGCATAGAGCATGGCGCGTCCTCCGGATCGGGTCTCGAGCTTCGCCGCACTCTAGAGCATTTTTCCGTCGTCTTTACTCAAGTCAAGGACGATCTGCGCTCAATCGCCGCGCAGGCTCTCGCCACAGGGGCGGCGGCCCCCCACTTGTCGCGACAAGATTGGCGCGGGCTGGCATAATTCGACCGATTCCAATCGATCGGATTATGCGCTAGTCGAAGCCGTGCACCCGATCCAGCGCGCGGCTTTGTCCTTTATCCCGGTCGTGCGTGAGGCTAGGTTTGGCGCGCGCCGGCGGGCGCGAACGATACGGAAAAGGGGAGGTCCGGGGTCATGCAGTTGCACCTTTGCACCTGGCAGGAGGTCGAGCGCTATCTCGGCACATCGAAGGGCGTCCTCGTTCCCATCGGCTCGACCGAGCAGCACGGCCCCACCGGCCTCATCGGCACCGACGCGATCTGCGCCGAGGTCATCTGCCGCCGCGTCGGCGAGGCCGTGGGCGCGCTCGTCGCGCCGACGATCGCGGTCGGCATGGCCGAACACCACATGTGCTTCGCCGGCACCATCACCTATCGGCCGTCGACGCTGATCGACGTGATCTGCGACTACGTCTCGTCGCTGGCGCGCCACGGTTTCGAGCGCATGCTCTTCGTCAACGGCCACGGCGGCAACGTCGCCACAGTCAACGCCGCGTTCTACGAGGCCTACGGCGCTGCCTCGGGGCGCCCGGGCGCCAACGCGGCGGGTCTGCGCTGCCGCCTCGTCAACTGGTGGGCGAACGACAAGGTCAAGGCGATTTCCGGGGACCTGTTCGGCGACCGCGAGGGCGGCCACGCCACCGCGTCGGAGGTCTCGGTGACGCAATACGTCCACCCCGATCACATCAAGCGGGCGAAGCTCGATCCGCCGCTGGCGCCGAACGGCGGCTTCTACGGCGCGGAAGACTTTCGCCGGCGCTTTCCCGACGGGCGCATCGGCTCCGATCCTTCGCTGGCGACGCCCGGGCACGGCGAACGCCTCGTCGCCGCGGCAGTCGAGGCGATCGCCGGGCAGTACCGTAATTTTATTTCCGCCGAATAATGCGCAAATGGTCGCCAAATGAAGTTAACTATGCTATTATTATCCATAGTTAGTTCAAGGTAATTGGCTTTGCGCCCGTTGCGGCAGGCGTCACGGGCGCTCCCAAGCCACAAAAAGTCTCCAGAGGACATCACCGACAGTTTCGTCGCGCGGCGATTTCGCCGTAGCGAATTCGCTCACGGC
>JAZFVR010000080.1:0-6927 GCA_036447835.1 Alphaproteobacteria bacterium
CGCTACCGCTACCGATACCGCTACGGGCTCTTCTACCCGAACGTCGCCTTCGGCCACTTCGGCGGCCGCCATTTCCGCTACGGCTTCGGCTACTGGCACTGAGGGCCGGGGTCGCCTCTCACCCCCCTCCGACGCCCTTCCTCGGCATCATGCCGCGCGCCGGGTTGTAGCCATAGATGGCGACGCCCAGGAACAGGGCGAGCGCCAGCGCGGTCCAGCCCAGCGCCACCCGCGACTTCAAGACATGGACGATGCCGCTGATGACCCGTCGGTCGTCAACCCGAGGCACGCGCCCCGTGTGCCCGTCGGCAACAGCGGCTCAAGCCGGGCGAACTCCGCTTCACCGAGCCAGAAACATCTATCAGACATTTCGATCCCCCAATATCTTTAGGGCCCAATATCTTGAGCGAATGACTTACATCAGACGGCCGGTGGGAATCGTTTTACGGGTCCGGAGCCTAATTGGTCGGTGACGCTGGTTTGCCAACCGGATAATTCCGTTCTCAGAAACATATCCTCCCTCGCCACATTGCGAGCTCGCGCGGGCGCGCCCGAGCGCGTCCGTCCAGATCAACTGGAATTTATGGGAACCGGGCTCAGTCGAGCTCGGCGCAGGCGTAGCAGTTGATCTCCATGCCCACGGCGATTTCGACGATGACGGGCTTGGACCAGACCCGAACCATTTCATTCCACCTTTTTTTGGGTGCGAATCGCGCGACCAGCCCCTCGACTGGCGCATTCCGCACCGTTGCATCGCCAAGTTGCTGTGTTTGTCGCGCCGAATCAAGCCTCCGTTACATGGCATCGCGGCAAAGCGATGTTGCGGTGCGATCGAGTCCGCGCGCCGTCGACGGCGATCACGGCTCGAGTCGACCGGCGATCGCACGCGCGAGGGCGCCGGGCTTGCCCTCGAGATCGTCGAGCCAGCACAGCTCGCTGGTGATGGCGCCGTCGGCGTGAAGCTCGATGCGGCGGTAGCCGGGCGGGTCGTCGCCGATGGCCAGGCCCCCGTCGTCACCCGGAACGAACTGGAAGCAGGTGGAAGGCGTGCCCATCAGCTTAACGCCGCCCCGCGCGCCATCGAACGCCTGATGGATATGGCCCCAGAGCACGCCGCGCACGCCGGCGTGGCGATCGAGCATGGCGAACAGCTCGTCCGGGTTGGCGAGGGTGACCAAGTCGCGCCAGGCACCGCCGACGACGACCGGGTTGTGATGAAGGCAGACGAGCGCGTGGCGCGCGGGGTGCTCGGCGAGCGCCGCGTCGAGCGCCGCCAGCTCGCCCGCCGCGAGGCGGCCGTCGTCCTCGCCCGGAACGGTCGAATCGAGGAATACGATCTGCCAGTCGCCGTGCCGCAGGTGGCGCCCCACATGGACGCCATCGCCGGCGAGCGTTTCGGCGAGGGTCGCCGGATCGTCGTGGTTGCCGGGCAGGCAGTGGACGGGGACGTCGAGACGGCCGAACAGCGCCCGCACGCGCCGATACGATTCGACCGAACCGTCCTGCGACAGATCGCCGGTGGCGAGCACCGCGTCGGCCGCCTCGGCGCGCACGCGCTCGATCACCGCGGCGAGGGTCGCCTCGGTGTCGACCGGCCACTCGTCCACCGGCGCATCGGCGGTCAGATGGCAGTCGGTGATCTGCACCAGCCGGATGATGTCGCCCGGCATCGTCGAACGCGACCTCCCCTCTCGCCCCGAACGTCGGCGATCATAGTGGCGTCTGGCAAAATCCTCAACGCGAAGCTAATTGCGAAAGTTAAAACGATGTATTGGCTCTCGAAGCCCGCGACTGCCTGCCGCCACGCATGCTTACGTCAAGCCTGCGTGGCGTCTGAACGCGAGCCGAATTCACAAAACTCGTGACTTTGCGTATAAGTTGCCGCCAGACGATGATGAGGCGCGGATGAAGCGATCGACTCCGAACGACGACGAGCTCGCGCGCCTTCTCGCCGCGGCGGGATCGGGGCTCGCGCCGCACGAGGTGCGGGCGCTGATCGCCGGAGTCGCCGCCGCGCCCGCCGGCTTCGAGGCCACGGCCTGGATGCGCCTCGTCGTGCCAGAGCCGGCGGCCGCTCTCACCGAGGCGCTGAGCGCGCTCGAAGCGGAGGCCCGGAAGGGGCGCGGCACCGGGCCCGACGTCGGCCCGGCGCCCGGCGAACGCCTCGCCGCGCTGCGCGCCGAGCTCGCGCGCCGCGGCTTCGCCGGCATCATCGTGCCGCGCGCCGATGCGCACCACAGCGAGTACATCCCCGAGCGCGCCGAGCGCCTGCGCTGGCTCACCGGCTTCTCGGGCTCGGCGGGGACCGCCGTGGTGCTCGCCGGGAACGCCGCGGTGTTCGTCGACGGGCGCTACACGCTGCAGGTCGATCTCGAGGTCGCAGGCGAGCTGTTCGAGCGCCGCCACGTCACCGACGACCCGCCGCACGAGTGGGTCGCCGCGAACCTCGGCGACGGCGGCAAGCTCGGTTACGACCCGTGGCTGCACACCCCCGACGGCCTCGCGCGCTACCGCGACGCGTGCCGGCGCGCCGGCGGCAAGCTCGTCGCCTGCGCCGACAATCCGATCGACGCAATCTGGCACGAGCAGCAGCCGCCGCCGCTGGCGCCGGTGGTGCCGCATGAGACGCGCTTCGCCGGCAAGGAGGCGGTGGAGAAGCGTCGCGAAATCGCCGCGGCCCTGCGCGAGGCCGGCGCCGCGGCCTGCGTGATCTCGACGCCCGACTCGCTGGCGTGGCTCCTCAACCTGCGCGGCGGCGACGTGCCCTGCAGTCCTTTTCCTCTCGCCTTCGCGATCATCGGCGACGACGCCCGCGTCGAGCTCTTCTGCGACCGGCGCAAGCTCGCACCCGAGATCGCCCAGCACCTCGGGCCCGATGTCGCAATCAAGGGCGTCGACGACCTCGGCCCGGCGCTCGACAAGCTGGCCAAGGGAAAGAAGCCGCTGCAGGCCGACCCCGCCGCGACCTCGGCGTGGGTGTTCGAGCGCGTCGCCGCCGCCGGCGGCGAGCTGCGGCGCGCGCCCGACCCGTGCGCGCTGCCCAAGGCGTGCAAGAACGACGTCGAGCTCGCAGGCACGCGCGCCGCGCACCAGCGCGACGGCGCCGCGCTCACGCGCTTTTTGTGCTGGTTCGCGAAGAGCGCGCCCGAAGACGGCCTCACCGAGATGGCGGCGGCCAAGCGCCTCTACGCGCTCAGGGCCGAGAACGAGCACTACCGCGGGCCGAGTTTTTCGACCATCGCCGGCGCCGGCCCCAACGGCGCCATCGTCCACTACCACGTCAGCGACAAGACCAACCGGACGATCGAGCCCGGTTCGCTGTTCCTCGTCGATTCGGGCGGCCAGTACCTCGACGGCACCACCGACGTGACCCGCACGATCGCCGTCGGCGCGCCCACGGACGAGCAGCGGGCGCGCTTCACCGCCGTGCTCAAGGGCCACATCGCGCTGGCGACGACGCGCTTTCCCGCCGGCACCACGGGCAGCCAGCTCGACGTGCTGGCGCGCCACGCGCTGTGGCAGATGGGCCTCGACTACGACCACGGCACCGGCCACGGCGTGGGCAGCTATCTCGGCGTCCACGAAGGGCCGCAGCGCATCAGCAAGCTGCCCAATACGGTCGCGCTCAAGCCCGGCATGATCGTCTCCAACGAGCCCGGCTACTACAAGGAAGGCGAATACGGCATCCGCATCGAGAACCTGGTCTGCGTCGTCGCGCTCGCCAGGGAGGCGGGCCACGAGCACGACATGCTCGGCTTCGAGACGCTGACCAGGGCGCCGATCGACCGCAGCCTGATCGTTGCCGACATGCTTACGCCGAGCGAGGCCGCGTGGCTCGACGCCTACCACGCCGAGGTGCGCGCCACGCTGACGCCGCTGGTCGACGCCGCCACCGCCGAGTGGCTCGCCGAGGCAACGCGGCCGATCGGCGAAGGACAAGGAGACGCCGCATGATGACGCACCCGCATCGTGCAACCCCTTCGGGCAAGGCCCGCGCGCGCCATCGGCGTGCCGTTCGACGGCGCGCTGCGATCATTGCATGGGCCACCGCCGCTCAGCGAAGCTCGAAGGCAATGCGCCCCAGCACGCCGAAATCGGCGACGTAGCGTCCCGGCTTTCCCTCGACGCGCTCGCCGATGACGCCGGTCGAGAACAGGTGGCCGGGCTCGATCGTCCAGCCCCGCCGCACCGTCGCGTTGACGAGCCACAGTGCCGCCTTCCAGGGATCGCCCATGACGTCGGAACCCTCGCCGGCGCTCACCTCGCGCCCGTCGACGGTGAGGGTTACGGCGATATCGGCGAGGGCGAAGGCGTCGATGGGACGCTCGCTGCCGACGAGGAAGAGCGCCGCCGAGACGTTGGCGGCGACGAGATCGGTGCCGCGCGCATCGCGCGGCTTGGCGAAGCCGCCCTCGGGCATCTCGATCGCCGGCGCGACGGCGCGGATCAGCGACCTGAGCGCGGCGACGTCGGCGACGGGCGCGGCGATGCGCGCCCCGGCGACGAAGGCGATCTCGGTCTCGACGATGAGGCGCCGGTAGCGCGCGAGGTCGATGAGCGCGCCGTCGCCGCCTAGGCCCGAGGCGAAGAGCACCCCGGAGAGCGGCTCGCCGACGCCGAACCACAGCTGGCCGAGCCTTCCGGTGAGCCCGGCCTTGAAGCCGGCGATGCTGTCGTCTTCGAGCCGGCGCTCGACATAGGCGCGCTGCACCGCGTACGCCGCCTCGAGCCCGAGGTCCGGATACTCCTTGGACAGCATCGGGATCGGCCGGCCCGCCGCCTCGGCCGCGATGAGTGCCTGGGCCAGCTCGGCCTCGCCGGCGAGCGCGTGCGCTACGAAGAGCAGCGCGAGTGCAAGCGCCGCCAAGCGCACGGTCTTCATGCGCCCTCGACGAGCGCGAGCCATTCGTCCTCGGAGAGCGTGGCGACGCCGAGGTCGCGCGCCTTGGCCGCCTTCGAGCCGGCGTCGGCGCCGACGACGACGTAGTCGGTCTTGCGTGATACCGAGCCCGCGACCTTGGCGCCGAGCGCCTCGGCGCGCGCCTTGGCCTCGGGGCGCGTCATGGTGGCGAGCGTGCCGGTGAACACCACGGTCTTGCCGGCAACCGGCGAGGCGCTTGCCGGCGCCACGAAGTCCTCGGCCGTAACCTGTTCGCCAAGATCCGCGACGACCGCGATGTTGTGCGGCTCGTCGAAGAAATCGACGATCGTCGCCGCCACTTTCGGCCCAATGCCGTCGATGTTTTCGAGCGCCCGGTACTCCTCGCTGTCCCGGTCTTTCGCCCGCTGCATGTCGCGCGCGAACGGAACGAGCGAAACGTAGGTCTTGGCGAGCAGGCGCGCCGTCGTCTGGCCGATGTGACGGATGCCGAGGGCGTAGATGAAGCGTTCGAGGGCAATGCTGCGGCGCTCGTCGATGGCCTTGAAGAGGTTCTCCGCCGACTTCTCGCCCCAGCCGTCCCTTTCCTCGATCGGCGGATCGAATGCCGCGTTTCGCCGCGCCAGCGTGAAGATGTCGGCGGGTTCCTTGATCAGCCCGTCGCGCCAGAACGCCGCGATCTGCTTCTCGCCGAGGCCCTCGATGTCGAAGGCGTCGCGGCTGACGAAATGGCGTAGCCGCTCGACCGCCTGCGCCGGGCACACGAGGCCGCCGGTGCAGCGGCGCACCGCCTCGCCCTCCTCGCGCACCGCGTGGCTGTCGCACGCCGGGCAGTGGTCGGGGAACCTGTAGCGCCTCGCGCCCTTGGTCCGCCTGCCCTTGACCACCGCGACGATCTGCGGGATGACGTCGCCGGCACGCTGCACCACCACGGTGTCGCCGATGCGCACGTCCTTGCGCGCGATCTCGTCCTCGTTGTGCAGCGTCGCGTTCGACACCACGACGCCGCCGACGGTGACGGGCTCGAGGCGCGCCACCGGCGTCAGCGCCCCGGTGCGCCCGACCTGGATCTCGATGGCGGTGAGCCTGGTCTCGGCCTGCTCGGCCGGGAACTTGTGGGCGACCGCCCAGCGCGGGCTGCGGCTGACGAAGCCGAGGCGCTCCTGCCAGTCGAGGCGGTCGAGCTTGTAGACGACGCCGTCGATGTCGTAGTCGAGCTCGGCGCGCCTGGCGGCGATCTCGTCGTAGAGCGCCAGCGCCCCGCCCGAGCCCGTGCAGCGCCGGGCCAGCGGGTTGACGCGGAAGCCCCAGCGCTGGAAGCGCATCAACACCTCCCAGTAGCTGCCGGCGAAGGGCTCCGACGTCTCGCCCCAGGCGTAGGCGAAGAAGTGCAGTCTGCGGCTCGCCGTGATGCGGCTGTCGAGCTGGCGCAGCGAACCGGCGCCGGCGTTGCGCGGATTGGCGAACAGCGGCTCGCCGGCTTCCTCGCGCGCCTCGTTGAGCGCCAGGAAGTCGGGCCGCGTCATGTAGACCTCGCCGCGCACCTCGAGCACCTCGGGCACGTCGTCCCCTTCGAGCCGCAGCGGAAGGTCGCGCACGGTGCGCAGGTTGGCGGTGATGTCCTCGCCGACCTGGCCGTCGCCGCGCGTCGCGCCGAGGACGAAGCGCCCGCTCTCGTAGCGCGCCGCCGCCGACAGGCCGTCGATCTTGGGCTCGCCGACGATGACCACCGGTGCGCTCTCGCCGAGACCCAGGAAGCGCCGCACGCGGGCCTCGAACTCGCGCACCTCGTCGGCGTCGAAGGCGTTGCCGAGAGACAGCATGGGTCGCGAATGGGTGACCTTGGCGAAGGCATCCGCGGGCGCGGCACCGACGCGCCGGCTCGGGCTGTCGGCGCGCAGGAGGTCGGGGAAGCGCGCCTCGATGTCGGCGTTGCGCCGCCGCAGCCGGTCGTACGCGGCATCGCCGATTTCGGGCGCGCTCTCGATGTAGTAGTGGCGGTCGTGACGGGTGATCTCGGCGGCGAGGCGCGCGAGCTCGGCCCCGGC
>JAZFVR010000081.1:0-5542 GCA_036447835.1 Alphaproteobacteria bacterium
CGGTTCCAGCCGGCAACGCCGAGGCTCGCGCACAGGCGATCGTGCTGCTCGGCGACGCGCATCAGCGGCGGGCCGAGCAGGTGGATGACGTAGGGCAGCCCCATCATCGCGTTGACCGCGACGACGAGATAGAGGCCGAGGCCGAGCACGTCGGCGAACGGCAGCACGAGCACGAACAACCCGGCGCCGAGGACGATCGGCGAGACCACGAGCACCAGCGAGCCGCTGGTCTCGACCGCCTCGGCCATGCGCGGGCGGTAGCGACGCACGCGCAGCTCGCGGCTGGCGAGCAGCAGCGCCCAGCCGAGAACGAGCGCGAACGCCCCTGCGCTCAAGGCCACCGCGAGGCTGCGTGCCGCCGCCCGCCACAGCGCCATATCGCCGAGCACGCGGGCGACCGGGCCGCTCAGGCCGGCATACGCCATCGCCGCGAGCGGCAGGGCCACGTAGAGCGCGGCGATGGCGATGACGGCGGCGTCGGCGAGGCGCCCCATCGGCGCGTGCACGTCGGGGCGGTCGATGCGCCGATACTCGGTCGGTGAAACCGCAGCGGGGCGCGCGAGGCGCTGGCCGAGGGCGACGAAGGCGGCGCACAGCGCGAGCTGGATCATCGCCAGCGTCACCGCGCGCGCCACGTCGAAGTCGAGGCGCAGGGCCTGGTAGATCGCCACCTCGATGATCGTCGCCGCGGGCCCGCCGCCGAGCGTGAGCACCACGGTGAAGCTGGTGAAGCACAGCAGGAACACGAGCCCGACGACGCCGGGGATCACCTGGCGCAGCATCGGCCACTCGACGAGGCGGAAGATCTGACCCGAGCCCATGCCGAGCTGGCTCGCCAGCCGCCACGTCTCGCCCGGCACCGCGTCCCAGGTGTAGAGCAAGAGCCGGGTGGCCAGCGGCATGTTGAAGAACACGTGGGCGATGAGGATGCCGGCGAGGCCGTAAAGGTACGGCCCGGTGTCGACGCCCGCCGCGGCGAGCGCGCGGCTCGCGAGCCCGTTCTGGCCATAGACCGCGACGATGCCGAGGACGGCGACGATGACGGGGATGACGAGTGGCATGCCGAACAGGCGCAACAGCGCGCCGCGGCCGGGAAAGGCCGAACGGCGGGCCAGCGCGCGCGCCACCGGCAGGGCCAACCCGACCGCCAGCAGCGCCGACAGCGCCGCCTGGAGGAAGGTGAAGGCGATCACTCGGCCGAGGTAGGCGTCGCCCCAGATGTTGGCCGCCGTCCCCGCCGGCGCCCTGACCACCAGCGCGGTAAGCGCCGCGCCGACGACGAGCGCCAGCAGGCCGAGAGCGGCGAGCCCGGCGTAGAGCGCCGGCGCCGGGCGCGCCATCAGCGGCTCATCGCCTCGAGCCAGGCGTCGATCCACTCCTTGCGCTTCGCCGCCACCTCGGCGGGATCGAAGAGCAGCGCGCTCGCGGGCCGCGGCAGGGCGGCGAACGCCGGCGGCAGGGCGTCGCCGAGGTCGATCACCGGGTACATCCAGTTGCCAGTGGGAATGATCTTCTGGAACTCCGGCGAGGCGACGAAGGCCAGGAAGCGCCGCGCGAGCTCGGGCTGCTGCGATCCCTTCACCAGCGCCGCCACCTCGATCTGCATGTAGTGTCCCTCGGCGAAGATCGCGGCGGCGAAGCGCTCGTCGCTCTCGGCGATCAGGTGGTAGGCGGGCGAGGTCGTATAGCTCAGCACCAGCGGCGCCTCGCCGTCGAGGAACATGCCGTAGGCCTCGCTCCAGCCCTTGGTCACGGTGAGCACGCGGCGCTCGAGCCTGGCCCAGGCGTCGGCCGCGCCGTCGCCGTAGACCTTCTGCATCCACAAGAGCAGCCCGAGTCCGGGCGTGCTCGTACGCGGGTCCTGGATGATGATCTTCTCGGCCGCGTCGCCGTTGACGAGCGCATCGAGGCTCGCGGGCGGGGCGCTGAGCCGCGTCTTGTCGTAGACGAAGGCGAAATAACCGTAATCGAACGGCACGAACAGCGCGTCGTCCCACGCAATCGGCAGCACCAGACCGCCGAGGTCGACGCCGTGCGGGGCCAGGAGCCCGGTCGCCCTGGCCTCGGCGATCATGTTGGTGTCGAGCCCGAGCACGACGTCGGCCTTGGTGCGCGCGCCCTCGAGGCGCAGGCGGTTGAGAATCGTGGCCGAGGCCTCGAGGCCGACGAGGTCGAGCGTGCAGTCGCACTCGGCCTCGAACGCCTGCTCGACCGCGGGCCCCGGGCCCCAGTCGGAGACGAACGAGCTGTAGGTGTAGACCGTGAGCGTCGGCTGGTTCGCCGCCGCGACGGGGACGGCGATGCCGGCGAGAAGCGCGCCGGCGACGATGGCGAATGTCCTCATCACCTCTTCCTCCAACGATGGGCGGCGGAGGCGAGGCAGACCTGCTCAAATCCCTCCGCCGGTATGATCCGGATCAGGTTCGACGGGTTGGCGCGCTGCGGATATCCGCCCGGCGCCTCTCAGCCCAAGGCACCCCGTTGAGACATCGCTAAGGTAGAACCGCCCGGCCAGCGTGGCAAGGGGTGGCGGGGAGTGAGACAGCGTCCCTCACCCCTTCTTGCGGATGTGGAAGGTGAAGACGCCGGCGTCGGCGGCGTGGTCGACGAGGCTGTGCCCGGTGGCGCGGCAGAACTCGTCGAAGTCCCTGACCGCGCCGGGGTCGGTGGCGAGGACCGTGAGGATCTCGCCCGCCGGCACCTCGCGCATCGCCTTCTTGGCGCGCAGCACGGGCAACGGGCAGGCGAGCCCCTTGACGTCGAGCACGTGGGTCATCGGCGCGCCCGCTCCTTTCTTCTCGACCTATTCCTTCCCATCCTTCCCTTCCTTCCCTTCCTTCCTTTCCCTCCTCCCTCTTCCCCCTCATCCTCTTCCCTCCATCCTAATCCCTCCCCCTCGTGTCGCAAGCGCGCGTGCCCTTGGCGCGTGTGAACCGCGGCGCTTCCCTTCCTTGATCTCCTTCTACGGTAGCCTCACGTTTCGCCTCTACGCCGGTCATGGCCGGTGTTGATGCGGCCATTCATGGTGAGGGACCCGGGTTCCTGGATGCCCGGTTCGCGTCCGGGCATTACAAGCGAACAGGCAGGCCGCCCGTCGGCATTCGGTCGTTGGCGTCGAGCCCCTGGAACCCGCTTCTCGACGTGCGCTCTTTATCTTTACGGCTTGGTTGGCGCCCCCGGGCCCAAGGGCTGGCCGTAGGAGAACTCGACGAAGTTGCCGTCGGGGTCGCGCACGCCGCAGTAGTAGCCCACCGGGTAGGGCTCCTCGCGCGACGGCCAGGCGAGGCAGCCCGCCTCGCGCGCGCGTTCCGCCACGGCATCGACCTCGGCCCGGCTGGCGAGGGCGAAGCCCATATGGCTGTAGTCGTTCGCCGCCTGGTCGCGGCCGGGCCCGCCGCCGATCAGCACGAAGATGAACTCGCTCTCGCGCCCGGGCTCGGCGAGCCACACCACGCGGTCGCCGCCTTCGCCGCGCTCGTGGCTCGGCGAAAGGCCGCAGAAGTTCCGGTAGAACGCGATGCACGCCTCGAGGTCGCGCACGTGGAGCGCGAGATGGGTGAACGCAGGGCGCATCGCCGTCACGTCGTCACCGCATCTCCAGGGCCCGGAGCAGGGGGGCGAGATCGGCGCCGTTGAGCGTCACCTTGCCGTCGGCGGACACGGCCACGCGATAGCGCCGGTAGGGCGCGCCGGTCTCGTCGTGCTCCAGAGCGCCGAGCGCCCGGAGCAGCGCGAGCGCCCCCGCCGCCTTGGTCGCCCCCGCATCGTTCTCCGACATCACCGACATCGACTGCACCAGGCGGTCGAGCCCGTGGATCGCGACGTCGAGCTCGGCGGTAACGTTGTAGAGAGCGGCGGGGTCGGCCCTGAGCGCGCCTTGCGCCTCGACCGAGAAGCGCGGCGCCGAGATCTCGAGCCGCCTGATCTCGATCTGGGTTGCCGCCGCGAAGACGGCGGCCCGGAGCCGGTCGGTGAGCAGCGCCCCGGCGACCTCGGGCGGTGACGTCGCCATCGTCCGGGCCCAATCGCGGCACGCCTGCCACAGCGCACCGTTCGGCAGGCGCGTCGCGGCGATATCGAGGACCACGTGGCCGGGGATGACGTCCGTGGGTGCGTCCTCGATCATCGCCACATCGAGGCCGTCGTGCTCGTAACCGAAACCGATGGTCGAGCGGTCGCCGTCGAGGCTGTTCATCGTCAGGCGATACGTCTGGCGATCGAGGCCGAACACGGCGGCCCCGGTCCCGTCGCGGTACGCGATGCCGGCGAGCGTCACGTCCATGGTGAAATCACCGAAGAGGGCCGGCGTGGCGTCAACGCTGCATAACAGCACGAGCGGATCGGGCTGCGATCCGTCGCCTTCCTCGAGGCCGCTTTGCAATGCTTCGCTGATCGCGCGGGTGAAGCGGAGCTGCTCGTCGAGCCGCATGTCCTCGACGTCGGAGCGCATCTCCACCGCAGCGACGGTGAAACGGCCACCGCCCTCGGCGGCGGTGATCTCGACGTCGTCGAGGCGGATCATACTCGGGCTCTTCCACACGCCCGGCGCCGTCTCCACCGTCGCCCCTTTCATGCTCAGCGCCCCGATGCGCAGCGCCGGCGACCCGCCGGCACGGATGTCCTGGTAGGCCGCGTCGACGTGCAGCAGCGCCTCGAAGCGGGGCGACCACACGCCCGCGAAACGCTGCCCGCCGACGGTCACGGTCCCGGTCGCCGCGCCGCCCGCGTCGCGCAGCGTCATCGTCGCGGGCACGGAAACCTCGACCCGGTAATCGCCGTCCGATTGCGCCACGGCGGTAATGGCGACGTCGCCCACGTCGAGCGTTCCGCCATCGTCGCCCGCCATCTCCACGCCGGGAACGACGATGTCGAAGACCCCACCTCGCTCGCTCACCCGGATTTCGCCGTGCTGACGGAAGGGCGGGCGCAGCAGCTCCGGGATTCCGCGCTCGATCGCGGCGCGCATCTCATCGGCGCTCAATGCGCCGGCGCCCCACGCCTCGCGCACGAGGCCGGGCGGCGCGTCAACGAGGGCGAACCAGCCTGCCAAAGCGGCTGCGGCGAGAGAAATCAGCGACCGTCTCGCGCGTGTCGATAGGGTCATGAAAGGGCTGCTCCGCTAGCCAGCTCGGGTCGTGAAACCCGATCTTAGCCCGGGAGCGGGCGGCGCTCCACCCCCGGTCGCCCGGTTCCGGGCAGATTCAGCGCGCCGTCGTCACCCCGGGGCGGGCGGCGCGCAGCCAGCGCCGAAAGACCGTCCCGTCGGGCCGCACCGCCGGCTGGTCGGTGCGCGCGGCGACGGGCGCGGGGACCAGGTTGAGGAAATCGAGCCTGGGGGCGGCGACGCCGTCGGGCCACTCCCCCGGCCACGCCGTCCTGAACTGAGCGAATGGATACATGGGACACACACCAAATAAAAGAGAAGAACCATAACGCCGCGCAGTATTCCTGCCCGCGGGCTTAACAATCGCTGAAATTCATTGCCAGGGTGACTTGCAAATTTTGCACGACAGGGCTGCGCGCCATGCATGCCTCGGCGCCG
>JAZFVR010000082.1:0-4684 GCA_036447835.1 Alphaproteobacteria bacterium
CGGCCGCGGTGTGCGCGTTCCCGGGCATCGACGAAGCGGTCAACACCGTCGTGCTCACCATCCAGAGCGGCGTGCCCGTGGCGCGCATCGAGCTGCTCGACGCGCTCACCATGGACGCGGTCAACAAGTACTCGAAGCTCGACTACCCGGTGGCGCCGACGCTGTTCTTCGAGTTCCACGGCAGCCACGCCAGCGTCGCCGAGCAGGCCGAAACCGTGCAGGCCATCGCCGCCGAGTTCGGTGCCGGCGACTTCGCCTGGGCGACCAAGGCCGAGGATCGCGCCAAACTTTGGCAGGCCCGCCACGACGCCTATTACGCGACGCTGGCGCTCAAGCCCGGCAAGCAGGGCTTTGCCACCGACGTCTGCGTGCCCATCTCGCGGCTCGCCGAGTGCATCGCCGAGACCCAGGTCGACCTCGCCGACTCGCCCGTACTGGCGCCGCTCGTCGGTCACGTCGGCGACGGCAATTTCCATCTCATTTATCTGATCGACCCCGACGACGCCCAAGAGCTCGCCGAGGCCAAGCGGCTCAACGAGCGCATGGTCATGCGCGCCATCGCCATGGACGGTACCTGCACCGGCGAGCACGGCATCGGCTACGGCAAGCTCGACTTCCTCCAGGCCGAGCACGGCGAGGCGGTGAGCGTCATGCGCCTGATCAAGAAGGCGCTCGATCCCGATAACCTGATGAACCCGGGAAAGGTGGTGCGCGTCTGAGCGGAACGGCGCAGCCCGCGTCAGGTGGTCCGACGGGACGCGCGGCACTCACGCCGGCGTGTCGTCTCCCGAACCACGGTCTATCCGCTTGCCGTCGAGATCGCGTTGGCGGCGGTCCGCATCCTGCTGCGCCGATTCCCGCTCCGCCTTGGTCCGGGCCAACTTGGTGCGGTTTTCGGCGGCGCGTCGTTCCGCCTCCCGGCGTTCACGCCGCTTGCGATAGTGGTTGAGATTTATTACATCTCCCATAACCGAACCCTATCAAAAATCCGCAACCGCCTCCAACGTTCCTGCATGAACCGCTCCTCGGCCGACAGCTTAGCGCAAATGAACGGCCGTGCAAGCGGTGACGTGGAAGTTTTGCGGCGCACGGCGGTGGGCGGCAGGGCGATTCCGTGAGAAAACTTGCAGACGCCTTCGGCGTGCTGGTGACCCTGGTCGTCGTCATCGCGGTGGCGCTGCCTTTCATCGTCGACCTCAACGATTACAAGGACGTCATCGCCGCCCAGGTGAAATCGGCGACCGGCCGCGACCTCAGAATCGAGGGCAGCATCGGCCTCTCGGTGCTGCCGGCGCCCACCGTGTCGGTCAGCGGCGTGCGCCTCGCCAATGTCGCCGGCGCCTCGGCGCGCGACATGGTGAGCGTCAAGGCGGCGGAAGCGCGCATCGCGCTGTTGCCGCTGCTGCGCGGCGAGGTGCAGGTCGAGAGCTTCACCCTCGTCGAGCCCGTCATCGAGCTCGAGGTCCTCGCCGACGGCAGCGCCAACTGGCATTTCGCCACGGCCGGCGGCGGCGCGGCGGTCGCGGCACCGCAGGCGGGCGGTGCGGGCGCAGTGCGTTTCGACAGCGTGGTGATCGAGAACGGCACCATCGTATATCGCGACCAGCGCCGGGGCATGGTCGAGCGGATCGCCGGACTCGACATCGTTGCCGGCGCCGATTCGCTGGTCGGGCCGTTCCGCGCCGAGGGTGGGCTCGTTGCGCGTGGCACGGCGCTCGCCTTCAAGCTCGCAGTGGGCGCCATCGAGCGCGCGTCGATCCCGATCGGGCTCGAAATCGAGATTCCTATCGCCGATGCGTCGGCGTCGTTCACCGGTCATCTGAGCGAGGCATCGGCCGACGCCCGGCTCAACGGCAGGATCAAGGCCCACGGCACGTCGTTGGCGGCGGTCGTCGCCGCGCTCGTTCCCGCAGCCGCCGCCCTGCCGCTCGAGGCGCTCGGCGGCCAAGCGTTCAATCTCACCGGCACGGTCGCGGCCTCGGCCGCCGCCGCCGGTTTCAACGACATCACCTTCGAGCTCAACGGCATGCAGGGCACGGGCGCCGTCAGCGTCGCCTTCACCGACGTGCCGCAGGTCGACGTTGCGCTGACGCTCAACCGCGTCGATCTCGACCGTCTGCTCGCCGACGCCGACGCCGGAGGCGCCGAGGCCGCGCCCGTCCCGGTGCCGGCCGGGGCGAAGGCGCCGGTCGAGGCCGCCGTCCCCGAGGTCCACGCCACCTTCGACGTCAAGGTGAACGCGCTGGTGTTCAACCAGGCCGTGGCCCGCCAGGTCAAGATCGTTGCCGCGCTCGACCAGGGCGTGCTGACGCTGCAGCAGGCGTCGGCGCTGCTGCCGGGCGGCTCGGATATCAGCGTGTTCGGGGTCGTTGACGGCCTCGGGAGCACGCCGCGCTTCAGCGGCCAGGTCGAAGCCTCGGCCGACAACCTGCGCGCGGTGTTCGACTGGCTCGAGGTGCCGGTGCCGCCGGTGCCTGCCGATCGCCTGCGCAAGTTCAGTTTCTCGACCAAGCTCGAGGTGACGCCCGAGCTGGCGAAGCTCACGGCGATGGACCTCAGGGTCGATCTCTCGCGATTGAGCGGCGGGGTCAACGTGGCGATCGGCCGGCGCCCGGCGTTCAACGCCATCGTCGTACTCGACCGCCTCAATCTCGACGCCTATCTGCCGCCGGCCGTGGAAACGCCGGCAACGGCCGAGGGAGCGGCGCCGGCGCAGCCCGCTGCCGCCGACGGCAATCCCCTCGCCGCGCTCGCCGCCTTCGACGGCGAGATAAAGGCGCGCATCGGCAACCTCGTTTACAAGGCGATGCCGGTCAACGGGCTCACGATCGACGCCCGCGTCAAGGGCGGCACGCTGACGCTGCGCAGCCTGGCGTTCGACGACATCGCCGGCGCGCATGGCGCGGTGAGCGGCGAGATCGCCGCCGCGGGCCCGCGATTCGACCTCGACTACGGCGTCGAGGGCGACGACCTCGGCCGGCTGTTGCGCGCTTTCGATGCGGCGCCGGCTGCGCTGCCCAAGGGTCTCGGCAAGTTCTCCGCGCACGGTCGCGTCGAAGGCGATTTCTCGGCCGTCGATGTGGACGCCGCCATCGCCCTCGGCGACGTGAAGGCGTCGGTCGCCGGCTCGGTGTCGGGCCTCGCCGCCAGGCCCAGCATCGACGTCGTCGCCGAGCTGCGCGGCGAAAGCCTCGGCAGCTTCGCACGCCGCTTCGGGGTCGAGCTCGCGTCGGCTGAGGCCGACGGCCCGTTCTCCGTAAAGGGCAGGCTGAAGGGCGACGTCGGCCGCGCCGAGGTCAAGCTCGGCGCCAACGCCATCGGGGTAGAGACTCGCGTCGACGGCGTCGTCACCGGGCTCGACGCGGAACCGGGCTACGACTTCGGCGTTACCGCGACCCATCCCGACATGGCGGCGCTCATCGCGGCGTTCGTCGAGGATTTCGCACCCGCCGGTCGCGACCTCGGCGAGCTGCGTTTGAATGCGCGGATCGTCGGCGACGCGAGCCAGGCGCGGCTCGCCGATGTCGACGCGAGGGTGGGACCGACGCGGCTGAGCGGCGCGGTCGCCGTGCGCTGGGACGGGCCGCGGCCGAGCCTCGACGCCGATCTCACCGCCGGCGACATCGTCGTCGATATGTTCATGGCGGCGGCGGGCGACGGCGCCGCCACGCGGCCCGCGGGCCAGCGCTGGTCGCGCGAGCCGATCGATTTTTCCGGCCTCGGCGCGCTCGATGCCAAGGCGCGGATCGCGGCCGAGTCGCTGACCATTCGCAAGGTCCGCTTCGACGGGGTCAAGCTCGTCCTCAGCCTCGCCGACGGCGTGCTCGACATCGAGGAGCTCACCGGCCAGCTCTACGGCGCGCCGGCCGAGGTCGTGGGGCGCCTCACGCACGCCGAGGTGCCGACGGCCGAGTTGTCGCTGCGCCTCTCGGGCGCCGACCTGCGCGCGCTGCTCGTCGATGCCGCCGGCGTCGACACCATCTCGGGACGGCTCGACCTGGCCGGCCGCTTCCACAGCAAGGGGCGCAGCGAGTTCGATCTGGTCTCGGCGCTCGCCGGCGAGGCGGTCGTCGCCACCCGCGGCGGCGTCATCGAGGGTATCGACCTGGCGCGGGTCAACGCGCGCCTCGGTTCGCTCGACAGCGAGGTCGATTTCGTGCGCCTGCTCGACGTGGCGCTCACCGGCGGCAAGACCGGCATCAAGGCCCTCGACGGCACTTTCACGGCGCGCGACGGCGTGCTGCGCACCACCGACCTACGCGTGGTGCTCGACGGCGGCGAGGGCGACGCCGTGGCGACGATCGACCTGCCGCGCTGGCAGCTCTCGCTCGAAAGCGAGTTCCGACTCACCGGCCACCCCAACGCGCCGCCGGTGGGCATCGCCTTCGCCGGTCCCATCGACAACCCGAGGCGCGAGATCCGCGACCAGGCGCTGCGCGCGCACGTCACCCAGAAGCTGCTCGGCGGCGTGATCAGGAAGGTGGTGCCGGCGGTCGGCGGCGGGGAAGGCGTTGGCGGCGTCCTCGGCGGCGTGCTCGACGCCATCGCCGGCGGCGGCCAGGCGCAGCCGGCGCCCGCGCCTGTGCCCCAACAAGCGCCGGCGCAAGCCGCGCCCCCGGAGCCCAAGCCGGAAGAAGAGTTCAAGAGCCTGCTCAAGGGCCTTCTTCAAGGATTGGGCCAGTAG
>JAZFVR010000083.1:0-7658 GCA_036447835.1 Alphaproteobacteria bacterium
TAATCGGGAGCATCGCCACGGAACGCGGCGCGGCTCGCGATGTTGACGATCGTGCCGCCGCCACGCTCGCGAAAATGGCGCACCGCCTCGCGGCAGAGATGCGCCGCCGCCACCAGGTTGATGCGCAGGGTGCGCGCCCAGACCTCGGCCCAGGTCTCGAAATCGGCATCGACCCCCGCCCCGGCGTAGATGCCGGCGTTGTTCACCAGCACGTCGATACGGCCCTTCCACGCCAGCGCGTCGCGCCACAGGCCGGGAACCGCGCCCCCGTCGTCGAGATCGGCGCCGACCAGATGGCAGCGCGCGTGGCCGACCTCCTCGGCAAGCGCCTCGGCGCGCGCGCGGCTTTGTCCGTAGTGCAGCACCACCTCGGCCCCGGCGCCGGCGAGCGCGCGCACGATCGCGGCGCCGATGCCGCGCGAGCCGCCGGTGACGAGGATCACCTTGCCGGTAAGATCGATCATTTGCTTAAGCCTCCCTCCTTCGAACCGTTCCCATACGCCTTATACCCGCACCTCGCCTGTCCGCAGGAGAAGAATCCGGACGCCGCCGCCGCCCGAGCCGGGCAGATGTTCGCGATTTGATCCGGTTCGGGGCGGACGCCCGCAAGAATCGGCCGTTTCCGCGCTTGACTTGTGCGCCGGGGTGATTAATTGAGAAACAGGACCAAATTGGTCCTCATTATGGACGGGAGCCGAGCCCCTTGATCCGCCTGAGCAGACTGGCCGATTACAGCGTCGTACTGATGACCCATATCGCCGGCGATACCGGGTGCCTGCACACCGCCGCGGCGGCGGCCGCGGCGACACACGTGCCCGAGCCGACGGCGGGCAAGATCCTCAAGGCGCTGTCGCGGCACGGGCTGCTCGATTCGCAGCGCGGTATCAACGGCGGCTACACGCTGGCGCGGGCGCCCGAAGACATCTCGGTGACCGAGATCATCGCCGCGGTCGACGGGCCCATCGCGCTCACCGAGTGCCTCGACGCCGACGGCGGCGCGTGCAGCCTCGAGACGACCTGCCCGACGCGCAGCGGCTGGCACAAGATCAACGCCGCCATCCGGCGGGCGCTCGACGCCATTGCGCTCGCCGACATGATGGACCCGCTCGCCTCGTTCACCCCCTTCTCCGGCCCGGCGATGGGCGCGACGGGCGTGTTTCAAGACAGCAGCAAGCACTGAGAACTTCGCTCCGAGAGAGGTAAATCATGGCGGCAACCACTGACACTGCCAGGACGGTCACGGCGCTCGCGGACAGCGAGTACAAGTACGGATTCGTCACCGACATCGAGTCCGACTTCGCGCCCAAGGGCCTCGACGAAAGCATCGTCCGCTTCATCTCGGCGAAGAAGGACGAGCCCGAGTGGCTGCTCGAGTGGCGGCTCAAGGCCTATCGCCACTGGCTGACCATGGAGGAGCCCAAGTGGGCCAAGGTCGGCTACCCGCCGATCGACTACCAGGACGCCTACTACTATGCCGCGCCGAAGTCCGACGAGGACGGGCCCAAGAGCCTCGACGAGATCGACCCCGAGCTCCTGCGTACCTACGAGAAGCTCGGCATCCCCTTGAAGGAACAGGAACTCCTCGCCGGGGTCGCGGTCGACGCGGTGTTCGACAGCGTCTCGGTGGCGACGACGTTCAAGGGCAAGCTCGCCGAGCTCGGCGTCATCTTCTGCCCGATCTCGGAGGCGGTGCAGGAGCACCCCGACCTGGTGCGCAAGTACCTCGGCAGCGTCGTCCCCTACTCCGACAACTTCTTCGCCACGCTCAATTCGGCGGTGTACACCGACGGCTCGTTCGTCTACGTGCCCAAGGGCGTGCGCTGCCCCATGGAGCTGTCGACCTATTTCCGCATCAACGCCGCCAAGACCGGGCAGTTCGAGCGCACGCTGATCATCGCCGACGAGGGCTCTTACGTGAGCTACCTCGAGGGCTGCACGGCGCCGATGCGCGACGAGAACCAGCTCCACGCCGCGGTCGTGGAACTCATTACCCACGACGACGCCGAGATCAAATACTCGACGGTGCAGAACTGGTACCCGGGCGACAAGGATGGCAAGGGCGGCATCTTCAACTTCGTCACCAAGCGCGGCGCCTGCCGCGGACGCAACTCGAAGATCTCATGGACCCAGGTGGAGACCGGCTCGGCGATCACCTGGAAATACCCGAGCTGTGTGCTGCTCGGCGACAACTCGGTGGGCGAGTTCTACTCGATCGCCATCACCAACAACCGCCAGCAGGCCGACACCGGCACCAAGATGATCCATCTCGGCAAGAACACGCGCTCGACGATCCTCTCCAAGGGCATCTCGGCGGGCCGCGCCCAGAACACGTACCGCGGCCTGGTGCGCATCCAGAAGACGGCCGAGGGCGCGCGCAACCACACCCAGTGCGATTCGCTGCTGATCGGCGACGAATGCGGCGCGCACACCGTGCCCTACATCGAGGTCAAGAACCGCTCGGGCCGCGTCGAGCACGAAGCCACCACGTCGAAGATCAGCGAGGACCAGCTGTTCTACTGCATGCAGCGCGGGCTCTCGGCCGAGGACGCGGTGTCGATGATCGTCAACGGCTTCTGCCGCCAGGTGCTGCAGAAGCTGCCCATGGAGTTCGCCGTCGAGGCGCAGAAGCTCGTCGAGATCAGCCTCGAGGGCAGCGTCGGCTGAGCGGCAAGGAGTAGAGGACAGTCGGGAAGTTACGAATGCTCGAGATCACCAACCTGCATGTGACGGTCGACGGCAAGGAGATCCTGCGCGGCATCGACCTCGTGGTGAAGGCGGGCGAGGTGCACGCCATCATGGGCCCCAACGGCTCAGGGAAAAGCACGCTCGCCTACGTGCTCGCCGGCCGCGAGGGCTACGAGGTAACGCAGGGCCAGGTCCTCTACGAGGGGCGCGACATGCTCGCGCTCGCGCCCGAGGAGCGTGCCCGCGAGGGGCTGTTCCTCGGCTTCCAGTACCCGGTCGAAATTCCCGGCGTCAGCGGCATGAACTTCCTCAAATCGGCGGTCAACGCGTTGCGCAAGCACCGCGGCGAAGCCGAGCTCGACGCCATGGATTTCCTCAGGCTCGCGCGCGAGAAGGCGAAGCTTCTGCACATGGACGAGAAGCTCATCGCGCGCCCGCTCAACGTCGGCTTCTCGGGAGGCGAGAAGAAGCGCAACGAGGTGCTGCAGATGGCGATGCTCGCGCCGCGCCTCGCGGTGCTCGACGAGACCGATTCGGGCCTCGACATCGACGCGCTTAAGATCGTCGCCGCCGGCATCAATACGTTGCGCGGGCCGGAGCGCGCGATCGTGCTCATCACCCACTACCAGCGCCTGCTCGACTACGTCGTGCCCGACCGCGTTCACGTGCTCGCCGACGGGCGCATCGCGCGCTCGGGCGGCAAGGAGCTCGCGCTCGAGGTCGACGACGAGGGTTACGGCGCCTTCAACCGAGACGGCGGCAGCGCGGCGGCGTGACGGAAAGATGAACGCGGCAACCGACGCGCGCCAAGCCTATCTCGGCCATTACGCGGCAGCGAAGGCGGCGCTCCCCGGTCATGGTCTGCCGTGGCTCGCCGAGCGGCGCGAGGCGGCGATCGCGCGCTTCGCCGAGCAGGGCTTTCCGACGCGCAAGCTCGAGGCGTGGAAGTTCACCGACCTGAGGCCGCTCACGCGCGCGACCTTCGCCCCGGCGCGCGCGCACACCAACGGCATCGACCGCGCCGCCATCGCTCCCCACCTCACCGCCGGGCTCGACTGCCACCTGCTCGTCTTCGTCGACGGCCACCACCGCGCCGATCTTTCCGACGTCGGCGCGCTGCCTGCGGGCGCGCGAATCACCGGCCTCGCCGACATGCTCGAAAGCGACCCCGAGTTCGTCGCGGCGCACCTCGGTGACGACGATGCGTTCGACGGCCCCGCGGCGCTCAACGCGGCGCTCGCGGCCGACGGCGCCGTCGTCGCGCTCGCCGAGGGCGTGGCGCTCGAGCGCCCGGTCCATTTACTGTTCATCGCCACGGGCGGCGATACCCTCGCCGCGCTGCACCTGCGCAACCTCATCGTCGCTGGCACGCGCGCGCGGGCCACGGTGATCGAGACCTACGCCACGACCGGCGCCGGCTGTTACTGGACCAACGCGGTGACCGACGTCGTCGCGGAGAGCGATGCGGCGCTGCACCACGTCAAGCTGCAGGCCGAGAGCGCCGAAGCCTTCCACCTCGCCGCGACGCGGGCGCGCATCGCCGAGGGCGGCGCCTACGCGAGCTTCGCCGCCTCGCTCGGCGCACGCCTCGCGCGCAACGAGATTTTCGCCGTGCTCAACGGCACCGGCATCGACTGCTGCCTCGCGGGCGCCTATCTCGCGCGTGGGCGCCAGCACATGGACACGACGACGGTGATCGACCACGTCGCCCCGGGCAGCCATTCGAACGAGCACTACCGCGGCGTTCTCGACGACGAGTCCCACGGGGTCTTCCAGGGCCGCATCATCGTCCGGCCGAATGCCCAGAAGACCGACGCGCACCAGCTCAACAAGAACCTGCTGCTCTCGGAATCGGCGCAGGTCGACAGCAAGCCCGAGCTCGAGATCCGCGCCGACGACGTCAAGTGCAGCCACGGCGCGACGGTGGGCGAGCTCGATTCGGAAGCGCTGTTCTACCTGCGCTCGCGCGGCCTCGACTTGGGTCTCGCCGAGCGCCTGCTCATCGAAGCCTTCGTCGCCGAGATCGTCGAGGCGGTCGAGGCCGGCCCGTTGCGCGACCACGTGTGGCGCGCCGTCGCCGGCTGGCTGCCCGGGCTCGAGAAATAGTGGCTGGGGAGGGTCAGTTACCGTGGCGTTGAAAGCCGTCGAAACTCCGGGCGCCGTGCAGGCTTTCGACGCGATGCGCGCGCGCGCCGACTTCCCGATCCTCGAGCAGCAGATTTACGGCCGCCCGCTCGTCTTCCTCGACAGCGCGGCGAGCGCCCAGAAGCCGCGTGCGGTGATCGACGCGGTCAGACACTGCTACGAGCACGAGTACGCCAACATCCACCGCGGCGTCTATTACTTGAGCGAGCGTACGACCGCCGCCGTCGAAGGCGCCCGCGGCAAAGTGCGCGCCTTCCTCAACGCCGCCGAGGACCGCGAGATCGTGCTCCTGCGCGGCGCCACCGAGGGCATCAACCTCGTCGCCCAGAGCTGGGGGCGGGCGAACCTCAAGCCGCGCGACGAGATCGTCATCTCGCACATGGAGCACCACTCGAACATCGTGCCGTGGCAGATGCTGCGCGACGAGCTCGGCGTGGTGCTGCGCATCGCCCCCATCGGCGACGACGGCGCGCTGCTCTTCGACGAGTTCGAGAAGCTGTTGGGACCGCGAACGAAGCTCGTCGCCATCACCCATGCCTCGAACGCGCTCGGCACCATCGTGCCCCTGCGCGAGGTGGTGCTCGCCGCCCAGCTCCACGGCGCCCGGGTGCTCGTCGACGGCGCCCAGGCGGTGCCGCACATGCCCGTCGACGTGCAGGCGCTCGACTGCGACTTCTACGTCTTCTCGGGCCACAAGCTCTACGGGCCATCGGGCATCGGCGCGCTTTACGGCAAGGCCGAGCTCTTGGAGGCGATGCCGCCGTGGCAGGGCGGCGGCGACATGATCCGCTCGGTAAGCTTCGAGAAGACCGAGTACAACGTCATTCCGTACAAGTTCGAGGCGGGAACGCCGAACATCGCCGGCGCCATCGGCCTCGGCGCGGCGATCGACTACCTCACCGGCCTCGGCATCGAGCAGATCGGCGCCCACGAGCAGACGGTGCTCGACTACGCCAACCGTCGCCTCGGCGAGTTCAACAGCGTGCGCCTTTACGGCACCGCGCCCGAGAAGGCGAGCATCGTGTCGTTTGCGGTCGAGGGCGTGCATCCGCACGACGTCGGGACTATCCTAGACCGCCGCGGCATCGCCGTGCGCGCCGGCCACCATTGCGCCCAGCCGGTGATGGAGCGTTTCGGCGTGGCGGCGACGGTGCGCGCCTCGTTCGGACTGTACAACACCACCGCCGACGTCGACGCGCTGTGCGACGGCGTCCGCGAGGTGCTAGAGATTTTCGGCTGATGACCGACAACGGGTTGCGCGAACTGTACCAGGAGGTCATCCTCGACCACAGCAAGCGGCCGCGCAACTTCGGGCAGCCCGAGAGCGCGACCTGCGCCGCGCGCGGCAACAACCCGCTGTGCGGCGACCGCATGACGCTCTATCTCACGATCGAGGAGGCCACGGTCAAGGACGCGCGCTTCGAGGGCAACGGCTGCGCCATCTCGATGGCCTCGGCGTCGCTGATGACCGAGATGATCAAGGGCCGCTCGGTCGACGAGGCGCGCCAGCTGTTCGCGCGCTTCCACGCGCTCGTCACCTCGGACGGCGGCGAGATCGACCTCGATGCGCTCGACAAGCTCGCCGTATTTTCCGGGGTGCGCGAGTTCCCCATACGCGTCAAATGCGCGACGCTCGCCTGGCACACCATGAACGCCGCGCTCGACGGCAAGACCGATGAGATCTCGACCGAGGATTGAGGTACAACCCACTGTAGGGACGGGTTTGAAAGCCGCCCCTACAGATGCCCCGACGGACGCAGGACCATAGGCCATGATGAGCGATGACCACGGCGAAGGAAAGGCCCGGGAGCCGAGCGAGAGCCCGGCCAGTGTGACGCGCGAAGCGGTCATCGAGGCCGTGAGCGCGGTCTACGACCCGGAGATTCCAGTCAACATCTACGAGCTCGGTTTGATCTACAAGATCGACATCGACGACGGCGGCAACGTCGCCATCGACATGACGGTGACCGCGCCCGCCTGCCCCGTCGCCGACACCCTGCCGGTCGAGGTCCAGGAGAAGGTGCGGGCGCTCGACGGCGTCGCGAACGTCAGCGTCGAGCTCGTCTGGGACCCGCCGTGGACCCCCGACAAGATGTCCGAGGCCGCGCGCCTCGAACTCGGCATGTTCTGAGGCGGGCTCCCCCGTACACAACCGCGTGAGCGGGGCGGGCGGAGGCTTGCACCGGGAGCCCCGATCGCCCACCCTCTTCGATAACCTCACGATTGAGCCGAAGGGAAACGCGCGCCATGCCGCGATGCCGGCAACTGATTACCGTCGTCATCGCCGTCGCGCTGGCGCTCGCCATGCCCTACGCGCTGGCGGCGAACGCGGCGCCGAAGGCCGAGCTGTGGCAGCGCTGGACCGCCCACGACCCGGCGTCGACGGCAACGGTCGACCACTCGGCATGGCAACGCTTCGTCGAGGCTTACGTCGCGCCGGGGGCCGACGGCGTCAACCGGATCGCTTACGGCCGCGTCGCCGCGGCCGACAGGAAGGCGCTCGACGACTATATCGCCGCGCTCGCCGCTACGCCGGTCTCGACCTACGGCCGCGCCGAGCAGTTCGCCTTCTGGGTCAACCTTTACAACGCGCTCACCGTCCGGGTGGTGCTCGATCACTACCCCCTCGAGAGCATCCTCGACATCGGCATCTCGCCCGGATGGTTCGCGATCGGGCCGTGGGGCAGGAAGCTGGTGACGATCGCGGGCGAGGAGTTGAGCCTCGACGACATCGAGCACCGGATCTTGCGGCCGATCTGGCGCGACCCGCGCATCCACTACGCCGTCAACTGCGCCTCGATCGGCTGCCCCAACCTGCGCGCCGAGGC
>JAZFVR010000084.1:0-14809 GCA_036447835.1 Alphaproteobacteria bacterium
GGCGCTCGCCTGCTCGCTCATGGATCTGGTCGAGCCCGGCGCCGCGGCGCCGGCGGCGCCCGCCGCTATGGCGTCGCGACCGCGCCTCGACGACGAATTCGCCTTCATCCCGGCCTACGAGGTGTCGGCGGCGGCCGGCGAGGGCATCGTCATCGACGTCGAGCACGAGAGCGGCCGCCTCGCCTTCCGCCGCGACTGGCTGCGTAGCGTCACCTCGGCGGCGCCCGATCGGCTGGCGGTGATCACCGTGCGCGGCGAGTCGATGTACCCGACGCTCGCCGACGGCGACACCATCCTCGTCGACCTCACCCAGGGCGCGCCGGCGAACGACGGCGTCTACATCATCCGCTTCGGCGAGTTCGTGCTGGTCAAGCGTCTCAGCATCGATCCCGTACGCCGGCTGGTGACGATCTCCTGCGACAACGAGCACTACCCGCCGCTGGCGCCGGTCGACCCGGCGGACGTCGAGGTCGCCGGGCGCGTCATCTGGGTCGGGCGCAGGCTTTAGGGCGCCCGCGGCACGGGTCCGGCCCGGTCACGCCGCACCGAACGGAGATTCCCCCGAACACCCCTCATAGCGCCTGAATACCCCTCATAGCGCCTGAATTCCCCTCATAGCGAAAGTCCGGGCGATCGAGAGCCGGCCCGTCAGGCCGTGCCGTTAGGCGGGCCTGCGGATGACAAGCCCACCCGGCGTTCACCCTTAGCGAGACATTTGCGTAGTTGGCCAAGATGCGTAGTTGGCCAGGAGCGGTCGCCACGGCGCCCCCGCCCTTCGAGACGCGCCCCTCATCCTGAGCCGCGTCCGTCTCGAAGCACGGGGATCGTTGGCGCGGTCTTGCCGTCAAGTCTGCCCACGCTCAGCCCTTCAGGGCATCGAGCACGAGCCCATGGAAGTGGTGGACCGCGTGTTCGCTCTGCTCCGTGCGGTCGCGATCGACGATGTAGCGGCTTTGATGGTAGCCGCGCGAGTGCAGTCCCCGCTGAACGCTCTCGACGAGGGCCATGTCCTCCGGATTGAGCACCTTGTCGAAATACTCGATCAGCGCGCGCTGCTGCTCGCTCGGCTTCTCGGTCAGGAAGTAAAAGTCGAGGGTCTCGACGGTCGTCTCCGGACCCGAGGGCAGCATGTACATCACGACGACGTTGCTCTCACCTGGGTTGACGATGAAGTTGACGTTGGGCCACAGCCACCAGGCCGCGAAGTCGGGGTCGTCGCCGCGCTTCTCGAAGTTATAGGCCTTGTTGTCGCCGGGTCCCGAGCGCCCCGTGTGGCTCGAATAGATGCCATGGGTCTTCGAGCGATACGTCGGCATGTCGATCAGCTCGGCGAACGCCGGATGCGCGGTCGGACAGTGGTAGCACTCGAGGAAGTTGTCGATGACGTTCTTCCAGTTGGCGGCTATGTCGTAACGAATCCGAAGCGCGTGAGTCAGCCCGTCGAGATCGGGCGCGTACCTGCGCATCTCCGCTTGCAGGTCGCCGGTCTGACCGTTGAGCGGAGCCGCCTCCGCGTCGAGGTTGACGAAAACGAAGCTCGCGAACTCCTCGACCCGAACCGGCTTGAGGCAGAACTCGTCGGGGTCGAAATCGAGCAGGTCCTGGCTGTTGCGCGCATCCTTGAGGCGGCCGTCGATCTCGTAGGTCCAGCAGTGGTACGGGCAGACGATGACCCTCCTCGTCCCCGAGCCTTTCAGGAGCTCGTGGCCGCGATGCTGACAGACGTTGTAGAAGCCGCGGAGCGTGCCGTCCGCGCCGCGGATGACGAAAACGTTCTGGTCGGCGACCATGGTCGTGGCGTAGGCGCCGACGTCGCGCAGCTGCCTGACATGGCAGACGAAGTTCCACGAGCGGAAAAAGATAGCTTCCTTCTCGCTCTCGTAGACGGCGGGGTCAGTATAGTACGAGGCCGCCAGGGTGTACGACCGCGCGGGATCGCGATCAAACCTGTCGCTGAAATCGCGGTCGATCACATGCACCGTTGCCATCTGTCCCTCCCGCGGAGCCATTTGGAATTGCCGACGATTTGCTGAATATACCGGGGTCGAAAGCGCCAGGCAATGGCGCCCGGACAGCTCGTGGCGGTCACCGTGGACGGCGATTCACTGTATCCGCCGCCCGCCTTGGTCGGATCGGCCGACGTGGCGGGCGCGTTATCCGGGTGGCAAGCACGCCGTGACCGCCTGCGGCGGCGCGAGATCTCAGGCTGCCGCGTCGTGCGCGACCACCTCCTGCTCGATGGCGCCGAACAGCGGGCCGCCCTTTGCGTCGCGCATGTCGATGCGCACGCGGTCGCCGAAGGCGAGGAACGGCGTCGTCGCCTTGCCCGCCTCGGCGGTCTCGACGGCGCGGAGCTCGAACAGGCAGCAGTAGCCGCGTGCCGCGTCGGCGTTGGCCACGGTGCCGGCGCCGATGATGGTGCCGGCCGAGAGCGGCCGCGTCTTGGCCGCGTGGACGATCAGCGCCGGGAAGTCGAAGGCCATGTCGTCGCCCGCCTGTGGTTCGCCAAATCTCTCGCCGTTGAGGTCGACCCTGAGCGGCAGATGGAGCCGCGCCCCGTCCCACGCCGCGCCGATCTCCTCGGGGCTCACCGCGACCGGCGAGCAGGCGCTCGGCGGCTTGCCGTGCAGGAAGCCGAAGCCCTTGGCGAGCTCGGCCGGGATCAGGCGCCTCAGCGAGACGTCGTTGAGGAGCAGCAGCAGCTTGATGTGCGCCCGCGCCTCGGCGGCGGTGACGCCCATGGCCACGTCGTCGGTGATCACCGCGACCTCGGCCTCGAAGTCGATGCCCCAGTCCTCGCTGGCGGCGACGATGGGGTCGTGCGGCCCGAGCAGACTGTCCGAGCAACCCTGGTACATGAGCGGGTCGGTGTTCGCGTTCTCGGGCATCTCGGCGCCGCGGGCGCGGCGCACGCGCTCCATGTGGGCGAGGTAGGCGCTGCCGTCGAGGAACTGGTAGGAGCGTGGCAGCGGCGCCGCGAGCGCGTCCACGTCGAGGTCGAACGCCGCCGGCTGCTCGCCCTGGTTGAGCAGGCGGTAGATCGAGGCCAGCTCGGGCGCGATCTCGCGCCAGTCGTCTAGCGCCGCCTGCAGCGTAGGCGCCACGTCGGGCACGGCGACGGCGCGGGCGAGATCGCGGCTGGCGACGACGAGCGTGCCGTCGCGGCCACCCTCCTTCAGCGTGGCGAGCTTCATGTTCCTGCTCCCTTCCATGAATCGACGTAGCCGGCCCATTCGACGCCTTCGGCCGCTGGCGCCACGTCGAGCGCGTCGCGGGTGTCGACCATCACCGCGACCTCGTCGGTCTCCTTGCGCGCCGCCCTGGCCCCGGTCTCGAACGCCTTGGGGTGCGGCCCGTGGGGAACGCCCGAGGGGTGCAGCGTGATCATTCCGGGGTGGATGTTGTCGCGCGAGAAGAACTCGCCGCGGTGGTAGAAGATGACCTCGTCGTAATCGTCGTTGGAGTGGAAGAACGGCACCTTGAGCGCGCCGGGGTCGGTCTCGATCGGGCGCGGGCAGAAGGTGCAGACGACGAAGCGCGCGGCGAGGAACGTGGTGTGCGCCGACGGCGGCAGGTGGAAGCGGTGGCTCATCAGCGGCCGGATGTCGCGCCAGTTGATGCGCACCGGCGTCAGCGTCCCCTGCCAGCCGACCGCATCGAGCGGGTTGTACGGGTAGGTGACGGTGCTGACGGCGTCGCGACGCTTGACGCGCACGTCCCAGGTGCCGTCGGCGGGCTGGGCGCGGAACGCCTTGTCGATGGCGGGGGTGTCGAGCATCGCCGCGTCGAAGATGGCATGCGCCCCCACCGGCCCCTTGTCGGGCAGGCGGTAGGCGTCGTTGGTCGCCTCGATCAGGAGCGCGGTGACCGGCTCGCCGGGCTCGATCCGCCACATGGCGCCGCGCGGCAGCACGATGTAGTCGCCGTCGCGAAAGGCGAGGTGGCCGTGGTCGCAGTAGAGGTCGCCGGCGCCCTCGTGGACGAAGATCAGCTCGTCGCCGTCGGCGTTGCGCACCAGATGGTCCATGGCGCCTTCGACGCGCCACAGGGCGATGCGCAGGTGCGCGTTCGACAACAGCGACGCCGCCTCCCATGGAGACGGCGTCGTGGTATTGAGGCGCGTGGTGTCGAAGGCGCGCGGCCGCAACGGTCCGTCGATGGCGGTCCAGCCCGTGGGCGGGTGGCGGTGGTACATCTGGGTCGACGGGCCGAAGAAGCCCTCGCGCCCCATCTCGCGCTCGTAGGTGCCCTTGGGCAGGTCGACATGCGCCTGGCGCGACGCCTTGCCCTCGACCCTCGGCAGCGCAATCCACTTACGCATCGGCGATCACGCCCCGCGCCATCTGGTCGCGCTCCATCGATTCGAAGAGCGCCTGGAAGTTGCCCTCGCCGAAGCCCTCCTCGCCCTTGCGCTGGATGATCTCAAAGAAGATCGGCCCGATCACCGTGTCGGTGAAGATCTGCAGCAGGATGCGGCCCTTATGCGGCGCGCCGTCGATGAGGATCGCGTCGGCGCGCATGCGTCCCAGGTCCTCGCCGTGGCCGGGAATGCGCTCGTCGACGGCGTCGAAATAGGTGCCGGGCACGCTCATGAAGCTTATTCCGCGGTCGCGAAGCGTCTCGACCGTGGTGTATATATCGCCGGTGGCCAGCGCAATGTGCTGGATACCCTCGCCATTGTAAGCGGCGAGATACTCCTCGATCTGCGAGTGCTCGTCGGCCGATTCGTTGATCGGGATGCGGATCTTGCCGCACGGGCTGGTCATGGCGCGCGAGCGCAGGCCGGTCACCTTGCCCTTGATATCGAAGAAGCGAATCTCGCGGAAGCCGAACAGGCGTTCGTAGAACTCCGCCCACTCGTCCATACGGCCGCGGTGGACGTTGTTGGTGAGATGGTCGATGAGCGTCAGGCCGACGCCGTCGGGCCGTTGCGGCGCTCCCTCGACCGGCACGAAGTCGACATCGTAGATCGAGTGCTCGCCATAACGGTCGACGAGATAGATGAGGCTGTCGCCGATGCCGTGGATGGCGGGAATGTTGAGCTCCATCGGCCCCACCGGCCCGCGATGGGGCTTGGCGCCGAGCTCGACCGCGCGCTCGAACGCGGCGCCGGCGTCGCGCACGCGGAAGGCGACGGCGCATACCGACGGGCCGTGGACGCGGGCGAACGACTGGGCGAAGCTGTCGGGCTCGGCGTTGACGATGAAGTTGACGTCGCCCTGGCGGAACAGGGTGACGTCCTTCGAGCGGTGACGGGCGACGGCGACGAAGCCCATGCTCTCGAAAAACCGGGCGAGCGCCGCGGGATCGGGCGCGGCGTACTCGACGAACTCGAAGCCGTCGGTTCCCATCACGTTCTCGGGATTGTCGGTCATTGCGGAGACTCCCCCTTTCGGGCGCGGAGGCGGCGCGCGTGGCGTGTGCCGTATTCACCCCGTCATGTGGTTACACTCGAATCCCATTCCAAGGGCGAACCGCCCGTCGCCAACCGGGCCGTTGCGCGGCGGACGCCGCGTGCTATAAGGGGGCGCGTGGCGCATCGTGGAGCCGCCGATGGATCCCAGCATCTTGATTCTCAACGGACCCAACCTCAACCTGCTGGGATCGCGTGAGCCCGAAATATATGGTCGCGAGACCCTCGACGAAATTGCGGCGCTGTGCGCGAGCAAGGCGAAGTCGCTGGGGCTCGAGGTCGAGTTCCGCCAGTCGAACAGCGAGAGCGAGATCGTCGGCTGGATCCAGCAGGCGCGCGACAGCGCCGCCGGCATCGTCGTCAACGCGGGCGGCCTGACGCACACCTCGATCGCCATCCTCGACGCCCTGCTCGCCGCGGAGCTGCCGGTCGTCGAGGTCCATCTTTCCAACATCCACCGGCGCGAGCCCTTCCGGCACACCTCATACGTCGCGCAGGCCGCAGAGGGCATGATCTGCGGCTTCGGCGGCCACGGCTACGAGCTGGCGCTCGAGGCGATGGCCCGGCTCGTGGGCAAGGCGAAGCGGGGCGGATGAAACAGTTCGACGTCGATACCGACCTCATTCGCAGGCTCGCCCAGCTGCTCGAAGAGACCGGGCTCAGCGAGATCGAGCTCGGCGAGGGCGACTGGCGCGTGCGCGTCGCGCGCGGCGGCGCCGGCACGGTCGACGCGAACGTCGCGCCCGCGTCCAAACCGGCGCCCGGGACCGCGGAACCCGAGGCGTCGGCGCCCGAACTGAGCCCGCCCGGCGCCGTCACCTCGCCCATGGTGGGCACGGTGTACGTGGCGTCCGAGCCCGGGGCCGAGCCCTTCGTCAAGATCGGCGACCGGGTGAAGGAGGGCGACACGCTGTTCATCATCGAGGCGATGAAGGTGATGAATCCGATCCGTGCGCCGCGCGCCGGCACGGTGGCCCGGGTCCTGGTCTCGAACGGCGATCCGGTCGAGTACGGCGAAGCCCTGTTGATCCTCGAATAACGCGGCAATGTTCGACAAGGTCCTCATCGCCAACCGCGGCGAAATCGCCCTGCGCATCCACCGCGCCTGCCGCGAGATGGGCATCCACACGGTGGCGCTGCACTCGACCGTCGACGCCGAGGCGATGCACGTGCGCCTCGCCGACGAGAGCGTCTGCATCGGGCCGGCGGCGGCGGGCGAGAGCTACCTCAACGTGCCCGCGATCATCGCCGCCGCCGAGATCAGCAACGCCGACGCCGTCCACCCGGGATACGGCTTCCTCGCCGAGAACGCCGGCTTCGCCGAGATCGTCGAGGAGCACGGCTTCACCTTCATCGGCCCCAAGCCCGAACACATCCGCATGATGGGCGACAAGATCGCCGCCAAGGCGGCCATGAGCGCCCTCGGCCTGCCCATCGTTCCCGGCTCCGACGGACCCGTCGCCGATGCCGACGAGGCGGGCGCGCTCGCCGCGCGCATCGGCTATCCGATCGCGCTCAAGGCGGTCGCCGGCGGCGGCGGCAAGGGGCTCAAGGCGGTGGCTGGCGCATCCGAGATGGCCGAGGCGATGGCGACGGTGCGCGCCGAGGCGCGAGCCGCCTTCGGCGACGATTCGCTCTACCTGGAGAAGTACCTCGACCGCCCGCGTCACATCGAGGTGCAGGTGCTCGCCGACGAGCACGGCGCCGTGGTCCACCTCGGCGAACGCGACTGCTCGGTGCAGCGCCGCCACCAGAAGCTGGTCGAGGAGGCGCCCTCGCCGGCGCTCAACAACGACGTGCGCGAGTGGCTCGGCGAGACCGTCGTCCAGGCCATCGGCAAGCTCGGCTACCGCGGCGCCGGCACCGTCGAGTTCCTGTATGACGGCGGCGAGTTCTATTTCCTCGAGATGAACACGCGCCTTCAGGTCGAGCACCCGGTGACCGAGATGATCTCGGGCATCGATCTGGTGCGCGAGCAGATCCGCATCGCCGACGGCGCACCGCTCGGCTACCGGCAAAGCGAGATCCGCCTCCAGGGCCACGCCATCGAGTGCCGCATCAACGCCGAGCACCCGGTCACCTTCGCCCCGTCGCCGGGGCGGATCACCAACTATCACGCTCCGGGCGGCCTCGGCGTGCGCGTCGATTCGGCGCTCTATTCGGGCGACAGCATCCCGCCCAATTACGACAGCCTCATCGCCAAGGTGATCGTCAACGGCGGCTCGCGCAACGAGTGCCTGATGCGCTTGCGCCGCGCACTCGAGGAGTACGTCATCGACGGCATCGAGACCACGATCCCCTTGCACCAGCGGCTGATCGCCGAGCCCGACTTCGTCAACGGCGCCTACGACGTCGGCTGGCTCGAGGAGTTTCTCGCCCGCGAAGAGACCTCCGGGTAAATGGCGGCGCGGAATGATATTCCTCGCCCGGCGCCAGGCTCGGGATAAGGAAATTCACTGTCGAGGCGCCCTCACGCCGGGCTTGTCGAAGCGCGCGGGCGCGACTATTCAGGAGAAATGCTAGGGGTGAAGCGGCGATGTTCGAGCTGACGCCCGAGATGCTGCTCCGCGCCTACGCCAGCGGGCTGTTCCCCATGGCCGAAAGGCGCCACGACCCGGAGCTGTTCTGGGTCGACCCCGACACGCGCGGCATCATCCCGCTCGACCGCTTTCACGTTCCCCGGCGCCTGGCGCGGCGGGTGCGCAGCGGATACTTCGATCTGCGCACCGACACCGCCTTCGGCGAGGTCATCGCCGCCTGCGCCGAGACCGGGCCGGGGCGCGGCGAGACCTGGATCAACGACGAGATCATCGGGCTCTACGAGGCGCTCCACCGCATGGGCCACGTGCACAGCGTCGAGTGCTGGCGCCAGGACGCGCTCGTCGGCGGGCTCTACGGCGTCACCCTGGGCAGCGCGTTCTTCGGCGAGAGCATGTTCAGCCGCGAGGCCGACGCCAGCAAGGTGGCGCTCGTCGACCTCGTCGAGCGCTTGCGGCGCGGCGGCTTCCTTCTGCTCGACTGCCAGTTCCTGACGCCGCACCTGCAGACCTTCGGCGCCGTCGAGGTGACGCGCGCCCGTTACCAGAGGCTGCTCGACGCCGCGCTCGCGGTCGAGGCGCGCTTCTATCCCGACGACGAGGACGGGGCGTCGGGAAGCACGGGCTCGGCGGCCGTCTGACAGTCGAGCACCCAGATGTCGTAGACCGGGTGCTCGAGCGCCGAGAGCGCCGGGCTCGAGGCGAACATCCAGCCGCTGAACAGCTGCACCGGCTGCTCGCCCGGCTTGACGTCGTATATCTCGAGGAAGACGGTGCTTTCCGGCGGCTCCTCGGGCGGCGCCTTGTGGCACGCGCGCACGGTGATCTCGAGGGTGCCGAAGCGCACCGTCGCATCGACCGGCGCCTCGATGGGAGAGACCCGGGCGGTGACCTTGTTGAGCCCCTGCAACACCGCCGAGGTTCCGTCGGCCGCGGGCGCCGGCGCGGCGGCGAGCAGCCCCGCCGCGACGGCAGCACCGAAGCCGCCCATACGCCCGGGCGC
The DNA here is from genome assembly GCA_036447835.1 of Alphaproteobacteria bacterium. Taxonomy (GTDB): domain Bacteria; phylum Pseudomonadota; class Alphaproteobacteria; order JAAXGF01; family JAAXGF01; genus JAZFVR01. Next base: position 8,954 of record JAZFVR010000084.1, read on the forward strand.
GATTTCACGGTGCCGGGTCAATCCTTGAACGGCTCGTCGAGGTCGTCGATCAGGTTGCGCAGGACCTGGCGCACCTGCGCCTCGTCGCATCCCATGAGGACCGCGTCCTCGAGCGCGTCCTGGCACATGGCCTGGATCTCCTCGAGGTTCTCGTTGAGGACCTTGAGCTTTTCGTAGCACGACACCGGCGTGCCGTCGGGGGCGCGCCAGACGAACTTCTCCTGCCCCGGGCCGCGGCCCCGCTTCATGTGCGCCCCGCTCGCGGCCAGGCCGCTACTGTGCCGAGCCACCGCCGGAGCTGCTCCCGCTGTAGATGAACTTGCCGAGCAGGCTCTCGAGATTGACCGACGACTGGGTGAGCGTGATCTCGCCGCCGTCGGTGATGAGCTCGTCGTCGCCGCCGGGCTCGAGCGCGACGTACTTGCCGCCGAGCAATCCTTCGCTGACCACCGCGGCGGTGGTGTCCTCGGGCAGCTCGACCGCCGGGTCGATGCTCATGTGCACGATCGCGCGGAAGTAGTCGTAATCGAGGGTCTGATCCGTGACGGAACCCACCTTGATGCCGCTGATGCGCACGTCGTCGCCGACGTTGAGGCCGTCGATGGCGGTGAACTGGGCGAGGACCGTGTAGCCCTTCACCGTCTTCACGTCGCTGCGCGTATACGCCATGGTGATGAACGCGATCGCGACCACCAGCACCACGGCGCCGATCAAGGTTTCAAGCAGGGTCTTACCCATCGAGCGATCTCCTTATCCTGCGCCGCGCCGGCGAGCGTCACGGGCGCCACGGTTGATAGGGCTCGGGCAGGCCCTTCGCGCGCTCGCCCCTGGCGGGGTCGCCGGGCGGGTGGTAGGCATGCGCGGTGCCCGTGAGATTGGGAATATGCGGTTTCTGCCACGGCCGCCGCTCTGACCCCGCCCCGTCGGGCGGCGCGTCGACAATGTGGTGCAGCCAGCCGTGCCATTCGGCCGGCACCTTCGAGGCCTCGGACATGCCCCGGTAGATCACCCAGCGCCGCCGCCGGCTGCGCGCCGGCGCGCCGCGCTCGCGGTAATAGCGGTTGCCGAACGCGTCCTCGCCGACGCGCTCGCCCTTCCACCAGGTGAACAGCCACGTCCCCAGGGTCGTCATGTTCCAAGCGTCGTCATCGCTGCAACTCCGTCGCCCGAGGCGCGCCGAATATGGCACCGCCCGGCCGCGGCGTCCAGTTCCGCACCGCCGGCGGGCGAAACCGGCCACACGCGGGGAGTCATATAGGCGGTGCGGCTGTATAATGCACGCTATGACCGATTTCTGGCGCCATTCGGGGTATCACCTCCTGGAGCGCGGCGACGACGGGCGGCTGCGGCTTACCGACGATTTCCTGCGCGCCTATGTCGAGCGGCCCGAGATGCGCCCGGTCGATGAATCCTGCGACGCCGAGCGGGCGCTGCACGCGGCGCTCACGAAGGACCCGCGCCAGGCGGTCCCGCCCGAGCGCCTGGCGGAAATCGCCGACGCAGACGCGCGCGGCAACTACGCCGTGGTGCTCGACTTCCGCGACCGGCTCGTCGCCGCCGAGACCATCGAGGACTGCTACATGGGCCTCTTCGGCGGCGAGCGCGTGCCGGTGCCGCCGCTGTTCGTCGACCACCTCGTGCACGTCATCCTGCGCGGCATTCTCGACGGCGCCGAGCCCTTGCGGGCGCGCGCCGGCGAGCTGCTGTTCCGCGCCCACAAGGTGACGATGCAGGACGGCGCGGTGCTCGCCGCCGACGAGGAGACCGTGGGCATGCTCGCCGCGAGCGGCGGCTTCGGCGACCTCGGCCGGCTCGTGGTCGAGGCGCAGACGCCGCCGCGCCGCATCGAGCTCGACGTGCTCGGCGCCGACAACGCCGATCTCTACTGGGGCCGCGACGAGCGCCACGACACCGTGCTCGACCTGAGCTTCGCGCACGCCGGGCTCGACGCGCTGGCGCGCGTTCTCGAGGCATGGATCCTGCATTTCATCGGGGCGCAGACGCGCATCGCGCCGGTCGCCTCGATCCGCGACGAGCGCTGGGTATGGCACATCGGCCTCGACGTCGAGGCGACGGCGATCCTCAACGACCTCTACGAGGGCGCCGAGGTCGACGACGCCCGGCGCGAGCGGCTGCTGTCGCTGTTCCGCCTCGAGTTCGACGATCGCTCGCTGATGCAGGCCGACGTCGCCGGCCGCCCGGTCTACCTCGCCATGGCCATGAACGGCGACAAGGTGCTCCGGCTCAAGCCGCAGAACCTGCTGTTCAACCTTCCCCTGGCGTCGCGCGCGTGAGCGTACGGGCCCGGGCCCGTACGCGGGTCTAACGGGCTCAACACGTTAGGGGGCAGGATTCCCACGGCTTGGGGGAGGCGAGCGAGTTTTCCACAAAATATGGTGGGGCGGCGCGAGAATCCGGTTGCGCGCCTCCAGATTTTGTGGTCTCCTTCGTCTTTGCCACAAGATACTGGGGTTTACCACTAGATACTGGGTTTCGCGGGTAAGGGCCGGCCAACGCCGCCGCGCGGACAACCAGCGGACAACAATAAAGTTACCGTTCGAGGGGGCTTTTCGGTATGCGTATCCAGCGGCGTTTCACGAGCCAGGGAAAGTCGCCCTACGAGGGCGTCGCCTTCCGCACGACGACGAGCGAGATCCGCAACCCGGACGGCTCGCTCGTGTTCCGGCTCGAGGACATCGAGGTACCCGCCGACTGGTCGCAGGTGGCGTGCGACATCCTCGCCCAGAAATACTTCCGCAAGGCCGGCATCGCCGTCCGCCTCAGGGCGGTCGAGGAGGCGCAAGTGCCGTCGTGGCTGTGGCGGCGCGCGCCCGACGAGCACGCGCTCGAGAACCTCGACGCCGACGCGCGCTATGGCGCCGAGCGTTCGGCCAAGCAGATCTTCGACCGCCTCGCCGGCACCTGGACCTATTGGGGCTGGAAAGGCGGCTACTTCGACGCCGAGGCCGACGCGCGCGCGTTCTTCGACGAGATGCGCTACATGCTGTGCGCCCAGGCCGGCGCGCCGAACTCGCCGCAGTGGTTCAACACCGGGCTCCACTGGGCCTACGGCATCGACGGCCCGCCGCAGGGCCACTACTACGTCGATCACGAGAGCGGCAGGCTGACGCGCTCCAAGTCGGCCTACGAGCACCCGCAGCCCCACGCCTGCTTCATCCAGAGCGTCGACGACGATCTCGTCAACGACAACGGGATCATGGACCTGTGGGTGCGCGAGGCGCGCCTGTTCAAATACGGCTCGGGCACCGGCAGCAACTTCTCGAAGCTGCGCGGCGAGGGCGAGACGCTTTCGGGTGGCGGCAAGTCGTCGGGGCTGATGAGCTTCCTCAAGGTCGGCGACCGCGCCGCCGGGGCGATCAAGTCGGGCGGCACCACGCGCCGCGCCGCCAAGATGGTCGTGGTCGACGCCGACCACCCCGACATCGAGGCCTTCGTCAACTGGAAGGTCAAGGAGGAGCAGAAGGTGGCGGCGATGGTCGTCGGCTCGCAGACCTGCGACCGGCATCTCAACGCCGTCATGCGCGCCTGCCAGGAGGGCGACGGCGACGAGCGCTTCACGCCGGCCGAGAACCCGGCGCTCGCCCGCGCCGTCCGCGTCGCGCGCCAGGCGATGATCCCGGAGATCTACATCCAGCGGATCATCCAGTTCGCCCGCCAGGGCTACACCTCGATCGCCTTCCCGACCTTCGACACCGACTGGGATTCGGAGGCCTACGTCACCGTCTCGGGGCAGAACTCGAACAACTCGGTGCGCCTGACCGACGCGTTCATGCAGAAGGTGCTCGGCGACGGCGACTGGGATCTCATCCGCCGCACCGACGGCAAGGTCGACAAGGTGCTGCCCGCGCGCGACCTGTGGGAGCAGATCGCCTACGCCGCCTGGGCCTCGGCCGATCCGGGGGTGCAGTACGACACCACCATCAACGACTGGCATACCTGCCCCGAATCGGGCCGCATCAACGCTTCGAACCCGTGCTCGGAGTACATGTTCCTCGACGACACGGCGTGCAATCTCGCCTCGCTCAACCTGCAGGCGTTGCGCCGCGACGATGGCAGGATCGACGCACAGGCGCTCGCGCACGCGGTCAGGCTGTGGACGATCGCGCTCGAGATCTCGGTGGTCATGGCGCAGTTCCCGTCGTCCGGGATCGCCCAGCGCTCCTACGACTTCCGCACCCTCGGCCTCGGCTTCGCCAACATCGGCGGGCTCCTGATGGCCGCCGGCTACAGCTATGACAGCAGCGAGGGCCGCGCCATCTGCGCCGCCATCAGCGCGCTCATGACCGGCGTCGCCTACAAGACCTCGGCCGAGATGGCGCGCGAGCTCGGCGCCTTCCCGCGCTTCGCCGAGAACCGCGAGGCCATGCTGCGGGTGATCTACAACCACCACCGCGCCGCCCACGGCGCAAGTGACGGCTACGAGGGCCTGTCGGTTCCGCCGGTGGCGCTCGACGCCGCGGAGTGCCCCGACGCGGGCCTGGTGGAGGCGGCGCGCGGCGCCTGGGACGAGGCGCTGGCGTTCGGCATGCGGCACGGCTACCGCAACGCCCAGGTCACGGTGATCGCACCGACGGGTACCATCGGCCTGGTGATGGATTGCGACACCACCGGCATCGAGCCCGACTTCGCCCTGGTCAAGTTCAAGAAGCTCGCCGGCGGCGGCTACTTCAAGATCATCAACCGCAGCGTACCCGAGGCGCTGCGGCGGCTCGGGTACGACGAGGCCGAGATCGACGACATGGTGCGCCACGCGGTCGGCCGTGGCACTCTCGACGACGCGCCGGGTGTCAACCACGCGGCGCTCAGGGAGCGCGGCTTCAACGTCGGCACCATCGACAAGCTCGAGGAGGCGCTCAAGACCGCGTTCGATATCAGGTATGCGTTCAACAAGTGGAACCTGGGCGAGGAGTTCTGCACCCGGGCGCTGGGCATCGCCGCCGAGCGGCTCGACGATCCCGGGTTCGACATGCTCGCCGAGATCGGCTTCGGCAAGTCCGAGATCGAGGCCGCCAACATCTACTGCTGCGGGGCAATGACGCTCGAGGGCGCGCCGCATCTGAAGCCCGAGCACCTGCCGGTGTTCGATTGCGCCAGCCCCTGCGGCCGCGTCGGCAAGCGCTTCCTCCCGACCGAGAGCCATATCCGCATGATGGCGGCAGCGCAGCCTTTTGTCTCGGGGGCGATCTCGAAGACCATCAACATGCCCAACACGGCGACCGTCGAGGAGTGCAAGGACGCCTACCAGCTCGCCTGGCGGCTCGGCCTCAAGGCGATCGCGCTCTACCGCGACGGCTCGAAGCTTTCGCAGCCGCTGAGCGCGCTGGCGCTGGGCGACGCGGACGAGGACGACGACGACGCGGCGGCGCCCGAGGCCGCGCCCGAGCGCGTCGTCCACGTCATCGAGAGGTACGTCGAGAGGCAGGTGGCACGGCGGCGCCTGCCGGGACGCCGCCGCGGCTACACCCAGAAGGCGATCGTCGGCGGCCACAAGGTCTATTTGCGCACCGGCGAGTACGACGACGGCTCGATCGGCGAGATCTTCATCGACATGCACAAGGAAGGCGCCGCCTTCCGCAGCCTGATGAACAATTTCGCCATCGCCATCTCGATCGGGCTGCAGTACGGCGTGCCGCTCGAGGAGTTCGTCGAGGCGTATACCTTCACGCGCTTCGAGCCCTCTGGCATCGTCGAGGGCAACGACGCGATCAAGATGTCGACCTCGATCATCGATTACCTATTTCGCGAGCTGGCGATCTCGTACCTCGGGCGCAGCGACCTCGCCCACGTCGAGCCGGGCGATCTGCTGCCCGACAGCGTCGGCGGCGGCGAAAGCCA
>JAZFVR010000085.1:0-2875 GCA_036447835.1 Alphaproteobacteria bacterium
CGCGGCCGGCGAGCAGCGGGTGGTCGGCGTCGAGCACCACGATGTCGGCGCGGCAGCCCGCTTCGAGCGCGCCGATGGGCCGGCCGAGCGCCTGCGCGCCGCCGGCAAGCGCCGCGCGCCACAGCCCGGCGCCGGTCGAGGGGGCATCGCCGAACGCGGCGACGTTGCGACGCTCGCGCGCCAGGCGCTGGCCGTACTCGAGCCAGCGCAGCTCCTCGACCGGGCTTACCGAGACGTGACTGTCGGAGCCCACCCCGAACGCGCCCCCGGCGTCGAGCCAGGCGGCGAGAGGAAACAGGCCGTCACCGAGGTTGGCCTCGGTCGTCGGGCACAGGCCGGCGACCGTGCCGCTCCGGGCCAGGCGCGCGGTCTCGGCATCGCTCATATGCGTCGCGTGGACCGCGCACCAGCGCGGCGAGAGGTCGAAATTGTCGAGCAGCCAGTCGACCGGGCGCGCGCCCGACCAGGCGAGGCAGTCGGCGACTTCCCTTTCCTGCTCGGCGACGTGCAGGTGAATTGGCGCAGCGGCGTCGATGCCGTCGAGCGCCGCGACGACCTCGGCGAGCAGCTCGCGCGTCACCGCGCGCAGGCTGTGCGGCGCGATGCCGACGCGGACCTGACCGTCGCCGGCGTGGCGCTTCATCAGGTCCTCGACCAGCGCCATGAAGCCCTCGCCGTCGTTGAGAAAGCGCCGCTGGCCTTCGGCCGCCGCCGCGCCGCCGAAGCCGCCGTGGGCATAGAGCACTGGCAAGTGCGTGATGCCGATGCCGGTGCGCACGGCGGCGGAGATCACGCGGTGCGACATCTCGCACCCGTCGTCGTAGGGGGCGCCGCCCGCGTCGTGGTGCAGATAGTGGAACTCGCCGACCGCGGTGTAGCCCGACTTGAGCATCTCGACGTAGAGCTGGGCGGCGATCGCCTCGACGTGGTCGGGCGTCAGCCTGCCGACGAAGTCGTACATCACCCGGCGCCAGGTCCAGAAGCTGTCGTCGCCGGGACCGGCGCGTTCGGCGAGCCCGGCCATGGCGCGCTGGAAAGCGTGGCTGTGCAGGTTCGGCATGCCGGGGATCGCCGGACCGGCGAGGCGCCCGGCGCCCTCCGGCGCGGCCCCCGTGTCGACACGCGCGAAGCCGCCGTCGGCGGCGATCTCGAAGCGAACGTCGCGCGCCCAGCCGTCGGGGAGAAGCGCGGTCTCGGCGAACAATGCGGTCATCGGGCGCCCCTTTCACCCCCGCATGTACAGCCCGTGCCAGCCCGCATCAAGGCGCATCTGGCGGCGGCGTGCGACGCGGACGTTGCGCTCGGCCGCGTGCGAGGTTAAGCCTCGGGCGCAAGGCACGGCACATTCGCGGCACATTGAGGTGGTGGCCATGGGCCAGCGCGACGATTTCTGGGATTCGCTGTGGATCAACGCCCGGCTCGCCACCATGACCGCCGCCGGCGACGCCTATGGCGCCATCGAGGGCGCGGCGCTGGCGGTCGCCGACGGCCGCATCGCCTGGCTCGGGCCGATGGACGCGCTGCCGGCGGCGCCCGAGATCTGTGCCGGCGAGGTCTACGACGCCGAGGGGCGCTGGATCACCCCCGGCCTGATCGACTGCCACACCCATCTGGTCTACGCCGGCGACCGTGCCGCCGAGTTCGAGCTGCGCCTCGAAGGCGCCAGCTACGAGGAGATCGCCCGCGCCGGCGGCGGCATCGTCTCGACCGTCGAGGCGACGCGCGCAGCCAACGAGGAGGCGCTGTTCGAGGGCGCGCTGCCGCGCATCGCGGCGTTGCAGGCCGAGGGCGTGACCACGGTCGAGATCAAGTCGGGCTATGGCCTCGACCGCGACACCGAGATACGCATGCTGCGCGTTGCCCGCCGCCTCGGCGATGAGCTGCCGGCGACGGTGCGCACGAGTTTCCTCGGCGCCCACGCGCTGCCGCCCGAGTTCGAGGGCCGCAGCGGCGACTACATCGACTTCGTCTGCCGCGAGGTGCTGCCTGCGGTCCACGAACAGCGGCTCGCCGACGCGGTCGACGCGTTCTGCGAGCGCATCGGATTCAGCCTCGACGAGACCGAGCGCGTGTTCGCCGCGGCGCGCAAGCTGGGACTGCCGGTCAAGCTTCACGCCGAGCAGCTCTCCGACCAGGGGGGCGCGGCGCTGGCGGCGCGATACGGGGCTCTCAGCGCCGATCATCTCGAGTATCTCTCGGAGGAGGGCGCCAAGGCGATGGCGAAGGCCGGCACGGTCGCGGTGCTGCTGCCCGGCGCGTTCTACTTCCTGCGCGAGACGCGCGCGCCGCCGGTCGATCTCCTGCGCCGCCACCGCGTGCCCATCGCCGTCGCCACCGACGCCAACCCCGGCTCGTCGCCGGTGGGCTCGATGCTGTTGATGCTCAACATGGCGTGCACGCTGTTCCGGCTCACTCCCGAGGAGGCGCTCGCCGGCGTCACCCGCAACGGGGCGCTGGCGCTCGGGCTCGGCGACAGCCACGGCACGCTCGAGACCGGCAAGGCGGCCGATTTCGCCATATGGGAGATCGAGCGGCCGGCCGAGCTCGCCTACCGTATCGGCGTCAACCCCATCGCGGCGGTGGTCAAGGGCGGCGAGACGGTGTTCGGCGACGTCGCGGACGACAGCACCGGCGACGACGACGAGTAGGGAAGGACGAAGGCCGGCGCCCGTTTACGAGCCCTTGGGCCTCCACGCCTCGACCATCTGCAGGGCCTGCGCGATGTCGTCCGGCGGCAGCTGGGTGAGAAGCGCCTTGCGGTTGGTGCCGGCCACCGAGTGGCCCTGGCGCGCCGCGAGGGTAAGCCAGAACAGCGCCTTGACGCCGTCCTTCGCGACTCCCTCGCCGCGGGCGTAGCGCAGGCCGATGTGGTTCT
>JAZFVR010000086.1:0-4219 GCA_036447835.1 Alphaproteobacteria bacterium
CATCAACCTCGGCAACGCGCTGCGCGGGCTCGGCCGCTACGACGACGCGATCGCGCACTACGAGAAGGCGCTCGCGATCCGCCCCGACTATGCGGCGGCGCGCATCGACCTCGGCGTCGCGCTGCAGGAGCAGGGCCGGCTGAGCGCCGCCATCGAGCAGTACGAGCGCGCGCTCACGCTCGAGTCGAACTACGCCGAGGCCTACCGCAACCTGGGCATCGCCTATCTCGAGCTGGGCCGGCACGAGAAGGCGCGCGCCGCCTTCCACGACGTGCTGCGCCACAACCACGGCGGGCGCTGGTGGAACGCCGGGCGCTTCGTCGACGTCGGCGAGGCGGCGGGCGCGACGACCGCGCCGGCCCTGCGCGCGTCGATCTTCAAGCTCGAGGACGCCAGCGACCAGATCGACTACCTGATCGCCAAGGGCCTGCTGCACGCCTCGTTCGCCGACATGGCGGCGCGCTACCGCGCCGTTCGCGACGAGGTCGAGGCGGCGGTCGGCCACGACGGTACCGCAACGCTCAAGCCCCGGCAGGCCGCGAGCATCGGCGGCTTCTACAACAAGGTGGTGCGCTTCGCGGATGCGCCGCGCATCGCAAGCGGCGCGGTCAACGACAAGCTCGACTACGCGGCGATCGAGGAGAGCTATCTCTCCTCGCCGCTCTCGATCACCACCTTCGACGACTTCCTCACGCCCGAGGCGCTCGTCGCCTTACGCGACTTCTGCCTCGAATCGACGATCTTCTTCGGCTACTCGGGGGCGCGCTTCGTCGGCTCCGACCTCGGCACGGGCTTCAACTGCAGCCTGCTCTACCAGATCGCCGAGGAGCTTAAACGACGCCTGCCGCGCATCCTCGGCGCGCACGAGCTCAGCAACATCTGGACCTACCGCCACCGCAACCGGAGCGTCGGCGTCGAGGCGCACTCGGACCAGGGGCAGGTGTCGTTCAACTTCTGGATCTCGCCCGCCGCCGCCAACCGCAACCCGGAACACGGCGGGCTCCTGGTCTACGCCAAGGAGCAGCCCTACGACTGGGACTGGCGGGTCATCAACCGCTACAAATACCGGCCCGACATCCTCAAGCAGATCAACGACTTCCTCGAATCGGCCGAGACCATCACCATTCCCTACGGCGAGAACCGCGCGGTGCTGTTCCACTCGAACCTGTTCCACAAGTCCGACGCCATCGACTTCGCCGACGGCTACACCAACCGGCGCATGAACGTCACCATGCTGTTCGGCAAGCGCGGGGCGGGCGGAACCTGACGCAGTCTCGTTGACAGGGCGTCGGTGCGGGCCGATATTCTCGCCTTTTCGACCCGGCGGCGCGCCGCCGATCGGGCCTGGGGGGAGACCAGTGATACCGCCGATCATGCCGACCTACGCGCGCGCCGACGTCGCCTTCGAGCGCGGCGAAGGGGTCCATGTCTTCGACGCGCAAGGTCGGCGCTACCTCGACTTCGCCGCCGGCATCGCGGTCAACGGGCTCGGCCACTGCCACCCGCATCTCGTCGCGGCGCTCACCGAGCAGGCGGCGAAGCTGTGGCACACCTCGAACCTGTTCGAGATTCCCCTCCAGCAGCGTCTCGCCGAGCGCCTCGTCGCCAACAGCTTCGCCGACACCGCGCTGTTCAGCAACGCCGGCGCCGAGGCGATGGAGTGCGGCATCAAGATGGTGCGCAAGTACTTCGACGAATCGGGCGAGCCCGGGCGCTACCGCATCATCTGCTGCGAAGGCGCCTTCCACGGCCGCACGCTCGCCACCATCGCCGCCGGCGGGCAGGAGAAGCACCTCAACGGCTTCGATCCCGTCGTCGACGGCTTCGACCGCGTGCCCTTCGGCAACCTCAACGAGCTGCGCCAGGCGATCGGGCCCGAGACCGCGGCGATCCTCGTCGAGCCGGTGCAGGGCGAGGGCGGCATCCACGCGGCCGATCCCGACTACTTGAGGGGCCTGCGCGCCGTCGCCGACGAGTTCGGCCTGCTGCTCTTCTTCGACGAGATCCAGTGCGGCATGGGGCGCACCGGCAAGCTGTTCGCCCACGAGTGGGCCGGCATCGCGCCCGACATCATGGCGGTGGCCAAGGCCCTCGGCGGCGGCTTCCCGGTCGCCGCGTGCCTCGCCACCGAGCGCGCCGCCAAGGGCATGACCGTGGGCACCCACGGCTCGACCTTCGGCGGCAACCCGATGGCCATGGCGGTGGCCAACGCGGTGCTCGACGTGATGCTCGCCGACGGCTTCCTCGAAGGCGTCGCGCGCATCGCCGGCGTGCTCGGGCGCCGGCTCGAGGCGATCGCCGCCGATTACCCCGAAGTCGTCGAGGAGGTGCGCGGCGTCGGCCTCATGCTGGGCTTGCGGGTGCGCGGCGACGCCGGCGACATGATCGCGCGCCTGCGCGCGAACGGTTTGCTTACGGTGCCGGCGGCCGAGAACGTCGTGCGCCTGCTTCCGCCCCTGATCATCGACGAGGGCCACGTCGACGAGGCGGCGGACATCCTCGCGCGGACGTTCGCCGAGAGCGGCCAGGCGAAGGCGGCGACGTGAGCGCGCCGCGCCATTTCCTCGATATCGACGCGCTCGATTCGGCGACGCTGCGCGGCATGCTCGATTCGGCCACCGACCTCAAGCGTCGCCTCGCGGCGGGCGAGAGAGGGACACCACTCGCCGGCAAGACGCTGGCGATGATCTTCGAGGAGCCGTCGACGCGCACCCGCGTCTCGTTCGAGGTCGGCATGCGCCAGCTCGGCGGCCAGACGGTGATGCTGTCGCCGCTCGACACCCACCTGGGCCGCGGCGAGACGATCGCCGATACGGCGCGCGTTCTGTCGCGCTACGTCGACGTCATCATGCTGCGCACCAACGACCACGAAAAGCTCTTCGAGCTCGCGGCGCACGCCAGCGTGCCGGTCATCAACGGGCTCTCCGACCGCACGCACCCGTGCCAGCTCATGGCCGATGTGATGACGTTCGAGGAGCACCGCGGCCCGATCGCGGGCCGGGTCGTCACCTGGGTCGGCGACGGCAACAACATGGCGGTGTCGTGGATTCACGCCGCCGTGCGCTTCGGCTTCGAGTTCAGGCTCGCCTGCCCCGACCCGCTCAGGCCGCCGGCGAACGTGCTCGACTGGGCGGCGGCCAACGGCGGCAAGGTGCAGATCAGCGAAGACCTCGAGCCGGTGGTCGGCGGCGCCGACTGCGTGGTCGCCGACGCCTGGGTGTCGATGAGCACCAAGCACGCCGAGATCAACAAGCAGATTCTCGTGCCCTACCGCGTCGACGACCGGGTCATGGCGATGGCCAGGGACGACGCCATCTTCATGCACTGCCTGCCCGCGTACCGCGGCGACGAGGTCACCGCCGCGGTCATCGACGGGCCCCAGTCGGTGGTATGGGACGAGGCCGAGAACCGCCTGCACGCGCAGAAGGGCATCCTCATGTGGTGCCTCGGCTGAACCCGCGTTCGGCGCGAGCGCGACGACCGGCTGCGCTTGCAATCGCCGCTTCCGCCGTGCCATCATGACGGCGTAAATTCCAACCGCGAGTTCTTCCCCATGAAACGCGTGTCGCCCCATCTATCGCGTCTGGCGGCGGCGCTCCTGGTGGCGTCTCTCGTCGCCTGCGAGACGCCGGTGCCCGCGCCGCAATTCCCCGACATCACCTTCGGACACATGCCGCCGATCCGCCTCGACGTCGCCGACGTCGAGTTCGTCGCCGAATACGCGCCGCCGCAGGCGCCGCCCAACGTCGAGCACCTGTTCCCGGTGCGGCCGGCGGCGGCGGTCAAGCGCTGGGCCGAGGAGCGCATCGAGCCCGCAGGCGTCATGCGCCGCGCGAAGGTGACGCTCGTCAACGCCGCCGTCATCGAGGTCCCTCTCGACAAGAAGAGCGGGCTCGCCGGCGTCTTCTGGAACGAGCAGTCGGAGCGTTACGACGGCATCGTCGAGGTGCGTGTCGAGATCGTCGACGACCGTGGCTTCACCGTCGGGCGCGTCCGCGCCGTCGCCCAGCGCTCGCAGACGGTGCCCGAGGACGTCACCCTCAACGAGCGCGAGCAGGTCTGGTACAAGCTCACCGAGGCGCTGATGAAGGACCTCGACGCCGAGCTCGAGAACTCTATCCGCAAGTACCTCCAAGAGTACGTGCGCTGAAGCGCCGCGGCTCGCCGTCATTCGATCGACCCGTCGGGGCGGGTTCGAAACCCACCCCTACGTCGGGGA
>JAZFVR010000087.1:0-6835 GCA_036447835.1 Alphaproteobacteria bacterium
TTTTCCGTTCTTTAATCGCGAGCCGGATGTCAAGCTCTCCGTCCGTCGCTGCCGGGTCCATGGTTCTTTCCGTGGTCGGGACGTGCCCGCCACATGATGGTGTCAGGGGCGTGGCGTCTCAATGTATGGCCCGCGGTCATCCCGATCGGGAGCCGCAACGGAAAACGCGAGATCGCCAACACCGTCGTCCCGGCAGGGACATCACGGAGAGCGTGACATTCAATCCCCGAGTTAGAGAACAGCCTGGAACGCCGCGGCGGGCACAGGGTTCAGTAGAGGTGGCAGCGCACGAGGTGGGGGTGGCCCGCGGTGCCGATGTCGGTCTCGGTCGGCGGCGTCGTGCGGCAGGCGTCCATCGCCATGGGACAGCGCGGGTGGAAGGGGCAGCCGGGCGGCGGGTTCTCGGGGTTGGGCATGTCGCCCTTCAGCACCACGCGGTCGCGTCGGCGGGCCGGGTCGGGCTCGGGCACCGCCGAGATCAGCGCCGCGGTGTAGGGGTGGCCGGGACGGGCGAACAGGTCGTCGACGGCGGCGTATTCGACAATGCGGCCGAGGTACATCACCGCCACCGTGTCGGCGACGTGCTCGACCACCGCAAGGTCGTGGCTGATGAAGATGTAGGCGAGGCCGAAGCGGCGCCGCAGATCGACCATGAGGTTGAGGATCTGCGACTGGATCGAGACGTCGAGCGCCGACACCGGCTCGTCGGCGATGATCAGCCGCGGCTCGAGCGCCACCGCCCGGGCGATGCCGATGCGCTGGCGCTGGCCGCCCGAGAACTCGTGCGGGTAGCGGGTCGCGGCGTCGGCATCGAGGCCGACGGTCTCGATCAACTCGGCCACCGCCCGGCGTCGCTCGCGGCGGCTGCCGATGCCGTGTATGACCAGCGGCTCGGCGATGATGGCGCCGACGCGCAGGCGCGGGTCGAGCGACGCGAACGGGTCCTGGAAGATCATCTGCATGTCGCGCCGGGCGGCGCGCAACGCCCGCGGATCGAGCGCCAGCAGGTCGGCGCTGTCGAACACGATCTCGCCCGCCGTCGGCTCGAGGAGCCTGAGGATGGTGCGCCCCAGCGTCGACTTGCCGCAGCCCGATTCGCCGACCACGCCAAGCGTCTCGCCGCCCGCCAGCGCCAGGCTGACGCCGTCAACGGCGCGGATCACGGCGCCGTCCGCGGCCCGGAAGTGCTTGGCGAGATCGCGCACCGCGAGCAGCGTGGTCACGGCAGCGGGTCCCAGCAGGCGGCCTCGTGGCCGGGCTCGAGCGTGCTCAGCGGCGGGGCCTCGACACGGCAGCGGGGACCGGCGCGCGGGCAGCGATCGACGAAATGGCAGCCCCGGCCGCGCTGGCCGGGGCCGGGCACCGTGCCGGGGATCGTCGGCAGCGCCGCGCGGCGGCGCCCCAGCCTCGGCGACGACGCCAACAGGCCGCCGGTGTAGGGATGGCGCGGCCGGCGGAACAGCGCCCCGGTGTCGGCGCGCTCGACGATGCGCCCAGCGTACATGACGATGACGCGCTCGCACAATTCGGCGACGACGCCGAGGTCGTGGCTGATCAGCAGCACCGACATGCCCATCTCGCCCTGCAGGCGCCGCAGCAGGTCGAGGATCTGCGCCTGCACGGTGACGTCGAGGGCGGTGGTCGGCTCGTCGGCGATCAGCAGGTCGGGGCGGCAGGCGAGCGCCATGGCGATCATGGCGCGCTGGCGCAAGCCGCCGGAAAGCTCGTAGGGGTGCTGGCCGAGGCGGCGCTCGGGCGCACCGATGCCGACCAGGCCGAGAATCTCGACCGCCGCCCGGCGTGCCTCGGCCGCCCCCATACCGCGATGGATGCGGAACATCTCGGCGACCTGGAAGCCGATGGTGAAGGTGGGGTTGAGGCTGGTCATCGGCTCCTGGAAGATCATGCCGATGCGGTCGCCGCGCACCGCCCGCATGGCGCCGGCGGTGAGCGCCAACAGGTCGCGCCCCTGGAACAGCACGCGGCCGCCGTCGACGTGGCTCGGCGGCGACGGCAGCAGTCGCATGATCGACATCGCGGTGACACTCTTGCCGCAGCCAGATTCGCCGACGAGGCCGACACTCTGACCGGGCGCGACCGCGAACGAGACGTCCTCGACGACGGGCACGCGCCCCGCCTCGGTGGCGAACGACACGCTCAGCCCGGCGACCTCGAGCAGTGGCCCGGCGGCCTCGCTCCCCATCGGAGCGCCCGGCGTCAGGTGGCCGCCCCGGGCGCGGGGCGGTGGTGCTGCGTCATCAATCGAAAACGACCTTGGGGAAGTAGAACGACACCACCCAGTTGGGCCGGTCGACCACCTCGCTGATGCGCAGATCTGCGCAGGTGCTGCACAGCATGTAGGCCGCGGCCGCCGACAGGCCGTGGAGCCCGCCGAGCAGGTCGATCATTCCGCTCACCGCGGCGCGCGCGCCTTCCATCAGGTCGGGGCCGATGCCGGTGGTGACGTAGTAGCCCTTGACGTCGAAGTGCCGCGACACCGGACCCGGCGTCTCGTAACGTGGAAAGGCGAGGCCGGCGTCCTTCACCAACTTGAAACGCAGCGCCACTTCCATCGGGCTCTCGATCGCCGTGCCGCAGACTTCGCCGTCGCCCTGGGCGGCGTGGGTGTCGCCGACCGAGAACAGCGCCCCCGCCACCTCGACCGGCAAGTGGAGCACGGTGCCGGCGGCGAGATCGCGGATGTCCATGTTGCCGCCGACGCGGCGCGGCGGGAGGATGCTGTGCGTCCCGGCCTCGCCCGGGGCCAGCCCGATGGTGCCGCAGAACGGCTTCAGCGGCACCCGCCCGCCGGGGCCGTAGACGGCCGGGGCGAGGCTGGCGGCGTCGTATCGCCACAGCGTCAGCGCCGGCTCGGGGAACTGGTCGGCGAGCAGGCCGAAGCCGGGGATAAGCGCGGTCCAGCCCCAGCCCGACGGCGTGAGGTCGAGCACCGTCACCTCGAGTGCGTCCCCCGGTTCGGCCCCGTCGACGTGGACGGGGCCGGTGACCGGGTTGACCCTGGCGAAGTCGAGGGCGGCGACGTCGCCGACGCCCGACGCCAGCGAAAGCTGCCCGCCAGAGGAGTCGAGGGTGGCGAAGGCGACGCTGTCGCCCGGCGCCACCGTCAACGCCGGCGGGTTGGCATTGTCCCACCCAAAGTGGTGGTGGCGACTGTGCAGCGTGTGGGCGGTGCTACTGGGCATCTTGACTGTAGACGTACTCGTAGTGGACCGGGATGTGGATGGGATCGGCGAAGAAGATGTCGTCGCCGCCGATCTTCGAGGAGTGCATGGCGAAACGCACCTCGTTGAACACCGGTACCCACGGCGCGTCGTCCATGATCTTGACGAAGATCGAGCGCCACTGATCGATGCGGGCCGCCGCCTGCGACGGATTCGCCATGGCGTCGGCCTTGGCGGCGAGCGCCTCGATGTCCTTGTTGCAGTACTTGGACCAGTTCCAGCCGCCGCGCACGGCGCCGCCGCAGCCCAGAATCGGCCCGTAGAAGTTGGACGGATCGGGATAATCGGCGATCCACGCCATGCCGCCCGACCAGATCATCGGCGCGGTGCCGTCGCCGCCCGCCGCGATCACCACCGACTGGGCCAGCGACTTGACCTCGGCGGTGATGCCGATCTCGGCGAGATCGCGCTGGATCGACTGGGCGATGCGCGGGTTGGGGTTGGTGTTCATGACGTAGATCTGGGTGGTGAAGCCGTTGCCGTAGCCGGCCTCGGCGAGCAGCGCCTTGGCCTTCGTCGGATCGTAGGGATAACCCTTGTAGCCGGGGTCATAGCCCGGCATCGCCGGCGGCAGCGGTTGGTTGGCGACGACGCCGCGGTTGTTGACGATGCGCAGCACGCGCTCTTTGTTAATTGCCATGTTGACGGCGCGGCGCACCAGCACGTTGTCGAACGGTGGCTTCGTGACGTTCATGGTGATGTAGCCGGTGTGCAGCAGGCCGCCCTCGACGATCAGGTCCTTGTTGGCGGGGTCGTTCTTGACCTTGAGGAACTGGGCCGACGGAATGGAGTCGCCGAGCACGTCGACCTCGCCGCGCTGCAGCCGCAGCAGCGCCACCATCGGATCCTGGCCGACCTCGAAGGTGATCTTGTCGAGATAGGGAACGCCGGGGCGGAAGTAGTCGGGGTTCTTCTCGAACACGACACGCTGGCCAAGCGTCCATTCGGCCATCTCGTAGGCGCCGGTACCCACCGGATGGCGACCGAAGTCCTGGCCGTACTTGGCCACCACCTCCTTCGGCACGGCGAAGGCGAAGTTGATGGCGAGCACCTGCAGAAAGGTGGCGTCGGGACGCGACAGCTCGATGACGACGGTGTCGTCGTCGGGCGTGGTGATGCCCGAGAGCCATTTCGCCTTGCCCGCGGCCATGTCGGCGAATCCCTTGATGCTCAAGAAGAAGCCCTGGCCGGGGCTCTGCGTCACCGGGTCGACCGAGCGCTCGATCGAGTACTTGATGTCGGCCGAGGTCAGCGTGCGGCCATTATGGAACTTGACGCCCTTGCGCAGCTTGAAGGTGTAAACCAGGCCGTCGGGCGAGACCGTGTAGCTCTCGGCGAGGTCGGGCCTCAGCTCGGTGGTGCCGGGCTTGTAATCCATCAGCCCGTCGAACAGGGCCTTGATCATCGACCAGGTCTGCCAGTCGTAGCCGATCGCCGGGTCGAGGGTCGAAATGTCGTCCTTGTAGGTGACCGTCATCGCCCCGCCCGGCTTGACCGTCTGGGCAGCAGCCGGTAGCGCCGCGACGGCGAGCGCCGCGGCGATGGTAGCCAGCATCAGTCGTTTCATGTCGTTTTTCTCCCTTACACGCGGCCGGCCGCGCGGGTCTCGACGCGGGGCGCTCCCCCGTCTTCTCGCGACCCGTATGGGGCAGAATCCGGCGCAACCGCGGACCGCGGCGTAGTTCAGCGCAATTTGATGCGCGGGTCAATCAGCGATGCCACGACGTCGGCGAGTAGGTTGCCGATGACGATGGCGACGGCGGCGACCAGGGTGACGCCCATGATGATCGGGATGTCGATGCGCTGGATCGCCTGCCAGGCGAGCTGGCCGATGCCGGGCCAGCCGTAGACCGACTCGACGACCACCGCGCCGCTCATGAAGATGCCGATGTCGAGGCCGACCATGGCGATCACCGGCAGCACGGCGTTGCGCAAGGCGTGCACCAGCACGACGCCGCGCTCGCTCACCCCCTTGGCGCGCGCGGTGCGCACGTAATCGTGGCGCAGCACCTCGACCATGCTCGAGCGCATCATCCGCGAGTACCAGCCACCGCCGGCGATGCCGAGGGTGAGCGCCGGCAGTACGAGATGGTTGAGCGTGCCGTAGCCGCTGAGCGGGAACCATCCGAGCAGGTAGGCGAAGACGTAGAGCAGCAGCAGACCGACCACGAACTGTGGCGTCGAGACACCGATGAACGACAGGATCATGATGCCGCGGTCGGCCGCGCGCCCGCGCTTGGTCGCCGCGTAGATGCCCGCCGGCAGGCCGATCAGGATCTCGAAGAAGATGGCGCCGGCCATCAGCAGCAGCGTCGCCGGCAGGCGGCTCTTGATCAGCGTCGCCACCTCGGTCTTCTGCACGTAGGAGCGGCCCATGTCGCCCTGCACGAGCTTCGCGAGGTAGCGCGCGTACTGTACCGGCAGCGGCCGATCAAGGCCGAGCTGGCGGCGGATCGATTCGACTGTCTCCTTGGTGGCGCTGCGCCCGGCGATCATGCGCACGGGATCGGCGGGAATGAGGAACGAGAGGCAGAAGGTGATGACCGTTACCCCGAGCAGGATCAACACCGAAGCGGTCAGGCGGCGGGCGAGATAGCGCAGCATCAGCGGCCCCGCTGGGTCGGATCGAGGATGTCGCGCAAGGCGTCGCCCACGAGGTTGAAGGCAAGCGCCAGCGCCATGATCGCGAGGCCGGGGAAGAACACCAGCCACGGCGCCGTCAGGAAATACGACTGGCTCTCGAAGATGATGCCGCCCCACGACGGCGTCGGCGGCTGCACGCCGATGCCGAGGTACGACAGCGTCGCCTCGAGCAGCACCGTGGTGGCGATGCCGAGCGTCGCCCACACCAGGATCGTCGGTATCAGATGCGGCAGGATATGGACGAACAGCAGTCGCGGCCACGCCGCGCCGAGCGCGCGGGCCGCCTCGATGTACTCGCGGGAGGCGAGGGTGGTGGTCTCGATGTAGATGACGCGGGCGATCTGAACCCAGTTGACCAGCGCGATGACGAGGGCGACGATCCACAGGCTGGGTGAGAAGATGGCGGCCAGCGCGATCGCCAGCAGGAGCGCCGGGAACGCCATCATGAGGTCGGTGAAGTGCATGATCGCGGCGCCGAGCCAACCGCGCACGTAGCCTGCGACGATGCCGAGCAGGGTGCCGATGAACACCGCCGCCCCGTTGGCGACGACGCCGATGATGAGCGAGGCGCGGGCGCCGTAGACGAGGCGCGAGAACAGGTCGCGCCCCAACAGATCGGTGCCGAGCCAGAACTCGTCTCCCGGCGGCAGCGGCGCGCCCTCGATCGTTAGCCCCTCGAAGAACTGCTCGCGCGGATCATAAGGGGCGACCAGCGGCGCGAACACGGCGGCGCCGACGATGGCGACGATGACCACCGCGCCGACGACGGCGATACGGTCCCTCGCGAAGCGTTTCAACCGACAGTGCCCAGATGACTTCTCAAACTGGGCCCGATGGTAGCCGAAGATGGCGCCTCTTGGAACGTTGAAATGAGTTTCCGGTCGTATGGTAGAGGACTCGGCATCCATGTGGGCGGGGGTCCAACTTAAGAACGCTGATTCGCTGTCCAA
>JAZFVR010000088.1:0-2016 GCA_036447835.1 Alphaproteobacteria bacterium
TGATCTCGACCGCCTTGCGGTAGTGGCCGACCGCCTCGTCGAGCCGGCCGAGCCCGCGCAGCGCGTTGCCGAGGTTGAGATGCGCCTCGGCGAACTCGGGCCTGAGCGCGAGCGCCCGGCGCAGGTAATCGACGGCGATGTCGTTGCGTCCCGCCTGGTGAGTGAGAAGCCCCATCAGCGACAGCGCGTCGGCGTTGTCGGGCTGCATTTGCAGGACGCGCCGGTAGATCGCCTGGGCCTCGCGCAGCCGTCCGGCCTGATGATGACGCACCGCGTCGGCGAGTGCCGCGCGCGGGTCGGCCCCCGGCGCCACCCCGCCGAACGGCAGCGCCGAGCCCGCCGGGCCCGCCCTGCCCTCGCCCTTGCCCTCCTTGTGCGCCAACCGACGCCTCCTGCCGCAGCCAAACGGCCGATCCGCCGATGTTACCGCGCCGCCGCAGCCGCGTACACGCCCGTGGGCGCGTCGCCGCGAAGGCCGGGCCAGGTCATCTGCTCATGGATGGGGCCGTGAGGTGGATCGTCGTGCAAACGTCCGGTTGCCGCCCACGCCCGGCGGGCATCACCTGGGGGAAAGCGAGGATCGAGGCCGACCGCATCGGCGAGTCCCCGCGCTGGTTCGGGCCGCGCCCGACGGGCGGCGAGAACGAAGCCGTCGATGAGGCGCAATCGGCGCGTTTGCCGCGGCCTGCGGCTTGCCGATCTCGCGCCTTGCCCGGCGGGTCAATCCACCGCCAGTTCTTCGCCGTCCTCCTCGGGCTCCGGAAACACCGGGTATACCCCTGCGACACGGCCCATCTGTTTGGTCAGCGAAAGAACCGTGTCGATATAGGGGGTTTCGACGTCGACGATGCGGGCCATCTCCTGAACGACTCCGAGAAGCGCGTCGAGTTCGATGGCGCGCCCCTTGTCGAGGTCCTGCAGCATCGACGTGCGGTGGGCGCCGACGCCTGCCGCCCCGTCGATGCGCCGCTCGATATCGACACGAAAATGCACGCCGATGCGCCGCGCGATCTTTTCCGCCTCCTCCATCATGTGGCGGGCGACCGAACGGGTCCCCGGGTCGGTGGCGACGACGTCGAGCGTCGCGTGCGTCAACGCGGAGATCGGATTGAAGCACAGGTTGCCCCACAGCTTGAGCCAGATGTCGTTGCGGATCTCGGGGTAACAGCGCGCCTTCAGCCCGCCCGCCTCGAAGGCCTCGACCAGCCGCTTTACCCGGTCGCTCTCGCGGCGATCGGGCTCGCCGAAGCCGAACTTGTCGCCAAAGATGTGCCGGATAACGCCCGGCGCCGTAATCTCGGCGGCGGGATATACGGTCGCTCCGATCGCGCGTTCCGGCCCGATATGCCGCCATTGCCGCCCGTCGGGGTCGACGCTCTGGAGCTGCAACCCCGCGAACTGCCCCTCGAAGCCGTAGAAGTACCACCAGGGAATGCCGTTCTGCATGGTGACGACCGCGGTTTCGGGGCCGAGCAGCGGCTCCAGCCTGTCCGCCGCCTCCCATGCCTGGTGCGCCTTCAGCGCGACGATCACATAGTCCTGCCGACCGAGTTCCGCCGGGTCGTCGGTGGCGGGCATGCTTTGCACCTTCTCGCCGTCCTTGAACGCCACCTTGATGCCGTTCTTGCGGATCGCGTCGAGGTGCGCGCCGCGCGCGATGAGCGAGACGTCGGCGCCCCCCTCCTTGAGCATCAGGCCCACATACCCGCCGATGGCGCCGGCGCCGAAAATGCAGATCTTCATCCTTTTGCCGCCCGATCAGCCACGACTGCCTCGTTCATGCTCGCATATCGTCATGCCTCTCAATGTAACCGGTCAAGGTCGAAGGTGCCACGAAACCGACATGCTCGCGAACGTCTCCTCGGGGTCGATCGGCGGCGCTCCCCGGCCCGGGCTCCGCGGGCCCGTCATGGGGTCGCGGGCAGGCCGTCGGTTTACGAGCGCGACCTGGGACATGTACTCATAAAGGCTTGGGATCAGTTCCAAAGCTTAGTCCGCCAGCGTCCGCTAGTGACC
>JAZFVR010000089.1:0-6909 GCA_036447835.1 Alphaproteobacteria bacterium
CGCCCTTGCCACCCGCGCCGCGCCGTCGCGCGCGGCCTCGAGATTGCCGTCGGCGAAGGCCATCGCCGAAGCGCCGCCGTAGGCCACGTCGCCGTAAGCGAAACCGCCGAACGCGCTGACGTCGAGCAGGCCGCCACGCGCCTCGATCTCGTGGGCGATCCCCGCCACCTCGGCCATCGGCCCGTCGCCCGTGCGCATGTTGAAGCTCGGCAGCACCACGCCGGTCCTGGCCAGCGCGCCGACCGGGGCGATGCGGCCCGCGACCGTGTCGGCGAGCAGGCCGAGTGCCTTGACGCCGGTGTCGTACATGTCGGTGTGGGGGTAGGTCTTGTAGCCGATGGCGACGTCGACGAGATCGATCACCGCCGGGTCGAGATTGGCGTGGAGATCGAAGCTCGCCACGAGCGGCACGTCGCCGATGGCGCCGCGCACCGCCCTCAGCAACGCCGCGTCGGGGCTCGTGACGCCGGCGGCAAGCAGCGCGCCGTGCAGCGACAGATAGACCCCGTCCCAGGTGCCGGCCGCGAGCCCGGCGACGATGTCGTCGCGGATGTCCTCGAACAACCCGTCCGCGAGCGGCCCCGCCGGCGACGCCGCAGCGCAGCGCAGGAAGGTCCCCTCGAAATCACTGCGGCGCTCGAGGAAGTCCACCGCCGCGCCCATCTCGGTGGCGGTGCCGCGGTAGAAGCGGGCGGCCGCCTCGCCCGCGACCCACTCGCCGGCACGGAAGTCGTCGGCGCTTGTGCGCACGGGGCTGAACGAGTTCCCCTCGTGCCACAGGCGTGCGACCGCCAGCCGTTTCATCGCGGCTCCCGGACCGGACCTACGCGAGAAGATCGTCTTCGAACGGGAAGGTCGAGAGCACCTGCACGCCGGTGTCGGTGACCAGCACCTGCTCCTCGAGCTTGACGCCCTCGGTCCCGCCCTCGGCGCCGATGTAACTCTCGATGCACAGCGTCATGTTCTCCTCGATGACGCCGTCGTAGCCGCCCTTTTCGTCCCAGTCATGCACGAACGAGATCGCCGGGTACTCGTCGCACATGCCGACGCCGTGGGCGACCGCCGAGTAGCGGTTGGCGACGAACTCGTTGGGCACCTTCCAGCTCTTCTCACTGTACTCGCGGAAGCTCATGCCCGGGTTGAGGATATCGATGTTATGGCGGATCTGTTCGTAGGCGTATTTGTAAAGGCGACGTTGCTCGTCGCTCGGCCGGCCGGGTTCGCAGAAGTAGGTGCGCGAGATGTCGGCGCAATAGCCGAACGGGCCGATGAGGTCGGTGTCGAAGACGACGAGGTCGCCGGCGCGGATGATGCGGTCGCCGCACTCCTGGAACCACGGGTTGGTGCGCCCACCCGAGCACAGGAGCCGCGTCTCGATCCACTCGCCGCCCATGGCGATGTTGGTCTCGTGCAGAAGGGCCCACAGCTCGTTCTCGGTGATGCCGGGGGCGAGCGATTCGCGCATGCGCGCCATGCCCGCCTCGCACACCGAGATGGCGACGTTCATGCACGCGATCTCGTCGGCCGACTTGATGCAGCGCGCCTGCTCGAGCGGCTCCTGGCCCTCGAACACCTCGACGCCGAGCCGTTCGAGCTCGCGCGCGCCGTAGGGATTGACGTGGTCGATCGCGAGCCGCTTGTTGCCGCCGCAACGCTCGCCGACGAGATCGGCGATCTCCGCGGCCCATATCTTGGCGCGCTCCTCGAGCCGTCCGCCGGCGGAGAAGTAGTACCAGGTGACCGCCGGCCGCACCTCGGCGACCGTCTCGAGGCCGGCCGAGAGATGCGCGCACCGCGGAAACTCGAAGATCACCGCCTCGCCCTCCGCCGGCACGAAGGCGTAGCGCGCGGCGTTGTGCAGCGTCCACACGGCCATGTTGCGGCTGCCGGTGGCGTAGCGGACGTTGACCGGGTCGAACAGCACGCAGGCGCCGTAGTCGCGCTGCTTGAGCTCGGCCTGGACGCGGCCGAGTCGATAGGCGCGCAGGCGTCTCATGTCGGGCTGGGCCTCGCTGTCCTTGAGGCCGGCGGCGGGGGTCTTGCGGGCGAGGAAGTATGGGTCGGATTGGCTCATTGTGCCCTGTTCCTTGTCGTAATCGGGCCCGGGAACATCCCGGGCGCATCGATCTTGCGCGTGTCTGCGGTGCGGTGCGAGCGGCCTATGACCTGAGGCACTCGTTATCCGGGTCGTAGGGACTCTCGGGAACGACCGTGACCCTGTGCCTGGTGCCGAGCACATCCATCTCGAACGCGCTGCCCTCGTCGGCGAGGTCCGGCGGCACCATGGCGAGCGCGAAAGACTTGTCGAGCCTGGGGCCGTAGTTCCCCGAGGTGGCGCGGCCGACCATCTTTCCGTCCCGGAACACGGGGTTGTTGCCGAGCGGGTCGGCGTCGGTCACGTCGTGGATCTCGAGCGTCACGAGCTGGTTCGTGAAGCCCCGCTGCTGCCACTCGACCAGCGCGTCGCGGCCGATGAAGTCGCCCTTGTTGGGGTGCACGAAGCGCTGCAGCCCGGATTCGAAGGCCGCGTACTCGATCGAGAGCTCGGTGCCGACCATGCGGTACGACTTCTCGATCCTGAGCATGTCCATGGCGCGGATGCCGAACGGCTTGAGGCCGAGGTCGCCGCCCGCCTCGATCAGCGCATCGAAGATGTGGTTCTGGTATTCGATGGGGTGGTGGAGCTCCCAGCCCAGCTCGCCGACGAAGTTGACCCGCGCCGCCCGCGTCGGCGCCATGCCGACGACGATCTCCCGCGACGACAGCCAGGGAAACACTTCGTTGGAGAGGTCGGCAGGCGTAACGCGCCCCAGCAGCTCGCGCGCCCGCGGTCCCGACACCACGAGGACGCCGATCGCATCGGTGACGTTCTCGAAGCGGACCGAGCCGTCGTCGGGCATGTGCTTCCTGATCCAGTCGTGATCGAGCCGCTGGTAGGCGCCTGCCGAGACGAGGTAGTACGAATCCTCGGCCTCGCGGACGACGGTGAACTCCGAGTGCACGCCGCCGCGCGTGTTGAGCGCGTGGCACAGGTTGACGCGGCCGATCTTCCTGGGCAGCCGGTTGGCCAGCAGGCGATCGAGGAAGGCCTCGGCGCCGGGCCCCGAGATGCGGCACTTGGCGAACGCCGTCATGTCGAGAAGCCCGACGTTCTCGGCGACGTTGCGCGCCTCGTTGACCGAATGCTCGAACCAGCGCGAGCGGCGGAACGACCAGTGGTCTTCCCGGTCCACGCCCTCGGGCGCGAACCAGTTAGCCCGCTCCCAGCCGAACTTCTGGCCGAACACCGCGCCCAGGTCCTTCAGGCGCTCGTAGCACGGCGGCGTACGCAACGGCCGTCCCGCGGGGCGCTCCTCGTCGGGGTAGTGAATTATGAAGACGTTGGCGTAGGCCTCCTCGTTCTTCCTGAGGAGATATCCCTTGGTCGCGTAGTCGCCGAAGCGCCGCGGGTCGACGCCGAGCATGTCGATCGTCGGCGCGCCCTCGACGATCCACTCGGCGAGCTGCCAGCCGGCGCCACCCGCGGCGGTGATGCCGAAGCTGTGGCCCTCGTTGATCCAGAAGTTGGGAACGTCCCAGGCGGGGCCGACCAGCGGGCTGCCGTCGGGCGTGTAGGGGATGGCGCCGTTGAAGATCTCCTTGACGCCCGCCTCGCCGAAGGCGGGCACGCGGTTGATCGCCGCCTCGATGTGGGGCTCGAGGCGCTCGAGGTCCTCCGGGAACAGCTCGAACTCGGCGTCGTCCGACGGCCCGTCGACGTAGCAGCACGGCGCACCCTTCTCGTATGGGCCGAGCAGCAGGCCGCCCGCCTCCTCGCGCATGTACCACGAGCCGTCGGATTCGCGCAGCACCCCCATCTCGGGCAGGCCGTCCTCGTGGCGCTTGACGATCTCGGGGTGCGGCTCGGTGACGATGAACTGGTGCTCGACGGGGATGGTCGGGATGTCGAGGCCGACCATGGCGCCGGTCTGGCGCGCGAAATTGCCGGTTGCCGAGACCACGTGCTCGCAGGTGATGTCGCCCTTGTCGGTCTTCACCAGCCATTCGTCGCCCGGGGTGCGCTCGATGCCGACCACCGTGGTCTGGCGGTAGATTTCCGCGCCCCCGTTGCGCGCGCCCCTGGCCATGGCCTGGGTCAACTCGGCGGGCTGGATGTAGCCGTCGTCGGGGTGGACGAGGGCGCCAACGAGGCCGTCGATGTTGCACAAGGGCCAGATCTCCTTGACCTGCTCGGGCGTCAGGAAGTCGACCCGCACGCCGATGGTCGCGGCGACGCCCGCGTACTGGTAATACTCGTCCATGCGCTCCCGGTTCATGGCGAGACGGATGTTGCCGACCCGGCGGAAGCCAACGTCCTGGCCGGTCTCGGCTTCGAGCTTGGGGTAAAGCTGGACCGCGTACTTGTGGAGCTGGCCGACCGAGTAGCTCATGTTGAACAACGGCAGGAGACCCGCCGCGTGCCATGTCGAGCCCGAGGTGAGATCCTTGCGCTCGACCAGCACCACGTCCGACCAGCCCTTCTTGGTCAGGTGATAGAGGGTCGATACACCGACGGCGCCGCCGCCGATCACGACCACCCGCGCGTGCGATCTCATGGTCCGCCTCCCATTCGCGCTTGCGCCGCCCTAGGAGCCTGTCCGGGTAATGGTTTCGGGCTGCACCGCGGTTTTTCTACCTCTTAGCAGAACGCACCGGCCCCCGCTAGCGCGCCAAACGGTCCTGCAGGTGGTAGTACATCGAGACGAACGGCAGGAACCACGGGGTGCCGCCATAGAGCGGCAGCGTCGGGAAACCGGCGTCGAACAGCGGCGTCTCGACGCCTTGCCCGAGGATGCGCTGTGCTATCTGGTGGCCGAACCAGGTCGCCTTGACCACGCCCGAGCCGCAGTAGCCGATGGCGTAATGGATGCCGTCGTGCATGCCGCAATGGGGCATGCGGTCGAAGGTGAAGGCGACGTTGCCCGACCAGCTGTGGGTGACGCGCACGTCCGCGAGCTCGGGGTAGATGCCGGTCATGAAACGGTGCAGCGTCGCCCCGGTCACGCGCTCATCGTCGTCGCCGCCATGAGACGCGCGGCCGCCGAAGAGGATGCGGCTGCCGTCGGGCGAGGGGCGGAAGTAGTAGAGGATCTTCTTCGAGTCGGTGAGCATGCGCCCCTTGGGCATGAGCCGCGCCATGACGTCGGCGCCGAGCGGCTCGGTGGCGATGATGAAGCTGCCCAACGGCACCAGCCGGCGGCGCAGCCATGGCGTCGTGCGTCCGGTATAGCCGTTGGTGGCGACGATCACGTCGCGCGCCGCGATGCGGCCCCGGTCGCTCGTCACCGTGAAGCCGCCATCGTCGCGCGCGATGGCCGTGACCGGCGCGTTGGCGGCGATCACCGCGCCCGCCGCGCTGGCGCGCTCGAGCAGCCCCTGGTGGTAGAGCGCCGGGTGCAGGCCGCCGTCGCGGTGGATGACGCGGCCGCCGTGATAGGCGTCGGAGCCGATCTCGGCGTGCTGCTCGCTCTTCGCGACCATGTCGCTCTCGATACCAACGTGGCGGCGCAGCAGCTCGGCCTCGCGCGCCATCGCCTCGTAATGGCCCGGCGCCCAGGCGCCGACGAAGCGGCCCATGCGCGAGAAGTGGCAGTGAATCTGCTCGCGCTCGATCAGCTGCGCCAGGTAGTCGAGCGCCGCCTCGCCGTCGCGGTAGATGGCGATCGCGGGCTCGCGGCCGAGCCGCTTGCTGAGCACGGAAAAAGCGACCTTGAACGCGCCGCCGCACATGCCGCCGTTGCGCGAGCTGGCGCCGAAGCCGGGGTCGCCGGCCTCGAAGACGACGACGCTGCGCCCGGCCCGGGCCAGCGTCAGCGCCGCCGAGAGGCCGCCGAAGCCCGAGCCGACGATGGCCACGTCGGCGCGCTCGGGCAGCTTCGCCGGCGGCAGCTTCGGCCGCGGCGCCGCCTCCCACCAGTACGGCTCGAACTTGACGTCGTCGCTGAATATGGCGCCCGCCACGGCCTTCCTCCCCGCCATTCATGGCGAGTCCCAGCATGCCCCCGTTGCGGCCCGCCGGCAAGCTGGTAAACGGCCGTCAAGCAAAGGAAATCCGCGCTCACGGCCCATGCAAATTGAGCATGACTGCCGTGTGATTCCGGCAATTGTCGCGAGGCCCGAGAAGGCCTACTTGGGGACTGTAACGACGGCCCCTTTGCGATGGGAGACAGGACATGGCCAACATCATCCAGACCATCCGCCGCTGGCGCGACGAGAACGTCTCGCGCGGCCAGCTCGCCCGCTTCGACGCCCGCATCCTCGACGATCTCGGCTTGGTGCGCAGCGATATCGCGTGCGTCATCCGCTACCTGTAGCAGGCCGGCAGGCGCCGGCGAAAAGGAAACCAGACCATGAAGACCCTGATCGAGACCATCCGCCGCTGGCGCGACGAGAACGTCTCCCGTGGCCAGCTCGCCCGCTTCGACGCCCGCATCCTCGACGACCTCGGCTTGGTGCGCAGCGATATCGACCGCGTCGTCCGCCACCTTAGTTAAGAGAACGGCACCTCACGGACGCCCCTTCGGGCGGCGGTGCGCACGGCGCCGCCGCCCGAAGCTTGTTGGCGCGGCGTGAAGGGGTGCGCTAGGGTAGGGACAAAGGGGATGGCGGCCTCGGCCGCGGCCCCTTGCGGGAGGACGACGGAATGAGCGAACGGGGGCGCCGGCGCGCGCGCGGTGGCAGCGAGGCAAGGCGCGAGCTGCGCGGCCGACCGAGCATCAGCCAGTTGCCATACATCACCCGCAGATTTCCGGTCACCGAGGTTCTCTCCGCGGAGGGTCTCGAGGTCATCGAGAACAACGCCGAGACCATCCTCGAGGAGATCGGCATCGAGTTTCGCGACGACGCCGAGGCGCTGGCGCTGTGGAAGGG
>JAZFVR010000090.1:0-3728 GCA_036447835.1 Alphaproteobacteria bacterium
GCGAGGTCGGCCTCGACCGTAACCGGGGTGCGGAAACCCCTGGCGAACAGGTTCTTGGCGCAGGCCGCATCGACGACGTCGCGCTCGGGGCTCAACCACACGCCCCGACCGGGAAGGGTGCCTGCGACATCGGCCAGCACCGCGTCGCCGGGCCCGAGGACGAAACGGATCAGCGAACCCTTGTCGGCGATCCGGCGGGTAACGAGGCAGCGGCGTTGCGGCGCGCCCGCGCGCCGCGGGCCGTCGTCGACCGCTGTCTCAAGGGCTGGCGCACCCATGCCGCACATCCCCTGGCACGGCTCAAGCGCCGGACTCGGCGTCTTCCTGCGACGCCGTTTCGTCCTGCGACGCCACTTCTTCCTGCGACGCCGTCTCGTCCTGCGACGCTACTTCGTCCTCGCCGAACCAGTGGGCGCGCGCCGCCATGATGATGTCGTCGGCGTCCTCCTCGGTCAAAGCGTTTTCCGGCACCATCTCGAGCAGCTCGTCGCTGGCGAGATCGGCGAGATCGTCGAGCTTCTTGATGCCCTGCTCGCCGAGCATGACGAGGAGCATCGGGCTCAACCCCGACGTCTCGGCCAGCTCGTCGGTGACGCCGAGCTCGGTGCGGCGTTTGCTCAGTTCGCGATCGCGCTCGTCGAGGTGGACACGCGCCCGCTCGCGCAGCTCCTCGGCCACGCCTTCGTCGAACCCCTCGATTCCGGCGAGCTCTTCCACGGGCACGAAGGCGACCTCCTCGACCGACGAGAAGCCTTCGGTGACCAGCAGGTGCGCGATGACGTCGTCGACGTCGAGCACGTCGACGAAAGCCTGCGAGCGGGTGCGAAACTCTTCGGTGCGGCGATCGGATTCCTCGGCCTCGGTGAGGATGTCGATGTCCCACCCGGAGAGCTGCGAGGCGAGGCGCACGTTCTGTCCGCGCCGGCCGATGGCGAGGCTGAGCTGGTCGTCGGGCACCACCACCTCGATACGCTGGGCGTCCTCGTCGAGCACGACCTTGGTCACCTCGGCCGGCGCCAGCGCGTTGACCACGAAGGTGGCGGTGTCGGGCGACCACTGGATGATGTCGATCTTTTCGCCTTGGAGCTCGGCCACCACGGCCTGCACGCGGCTGCCGCGCATGCCGACGCAGGCGCCCACCGGGTCGATGCTCGAATCGTTCGACAGCACGCCGATCTTGGCGCGGCTGCCCGGATCGCGCGCCACCGACTTGATCTCGATAATGCTGTCGTAGATCTCGGGCACCTCCTGGGCGAACAGCTTGGCCATGAACTGCGGGTGCGTGCGCGACAGGAAGATCTGCGGTCCGCGCTGCTCGCGGCGCACGTCGTAGATGTAGGCGCGCACCCGGTCTCCGAGGTGGAACGATTCGCGCGGCAGCAGCTCGTCGCGCCGCAAGAGCGCCTCGCCGCGGCCGAGATCGACCATGACGTTGCCGTACTCGACACGCTTGACGAGACCGTTGACGATCTCGCTGACACGGTCCTTGTATTCGTCGTACTGGCGCTCGCGCTCGGCTTCGCGCACCTTCTGCACGATCACCTGTTTCGCCGTCTGCGCGGCGATGCGGCCGAACTCGATGGGCGGCAGCGCCTCGGTCAGGAAGTCGCCGACCTGGGCCTCGGGGTTGCGCTCGCGCGCCTCGGCGATCGACACCTGCGTCGCCGGGTTCTCCACCATCTCGGCGACCTCGAGGTAGCGCATGAGCGTGATGTCGCCCGACTCGCGGTCGATCTCGGCGCGGATGTCGTGCTCCTGGCCGTACTTGCGCTTGCCGGCGTGTTGGATCGCCTGCTCCATGGCGTCGAGCACGGTGTCGCGCTCGATTCCCTTCTCGCGCGCCACGGCGTCGGCGACCTGCAGCAGTTCGGCCTGGTCGAAACCAGCACTCAGTTCGGTCTGCATCTCTCTCTACACTTGCCCCCGTTCTTCCGTCGCCGCGATCAGCTCGTCGGTGAGCATGAGCTTGGCGGCGCTGATGTCCGCGAACGGGATCCGCGCCCGGTCGCCGTCGACGGCAATGCACACGTCGTCGCCCGAAACCCCGAGCAGCCGCCCGCGAAAACGCTTACGCCCGTCGATCGGACGCCGGGTCTCGATCTTCGCCACGTGGCCGGCGAAACGCTCGAAGTCCGCCCGCCGCACCAGCGGCCGGTCGATGCCCGGCGAACTCACCTCGAGGTCGTAGGCGCCCGCGATCGGATCGTCGACGTCGAGCAGGGCCGATAGCGCGCGGCTGATCTCGGCGCAGTCATCGACCGTGATCGCGGTGCCGTCCTCGCGCTCGGCCATGACCTGCAGCTTCGGGCGCGCCTTGCCCATCATCCTGATCCGAACCACGGCGTAACCCATGGCGTCGAGGGCGGGCGCGACCAGGCGCGCGATGTCGCTCTCCACTCCGGAGGTCATCCCCCCACCCTGGCGCAGAAACAAAAAACGGGCCGGAGGCCCTTCCTTCAATCCAAGGCCCGATCCGGTCGTCGAGCCCTCAAGGCAAAGGGGGATCATAGTGATCCCGCCTGACCTCGCAAGTTTTTTCTTTGCCGTATTGTCCGTTGACATGGGCGGCCCGACGATGGTTTTCAATGGACCAGTCAAACGGAAATCGAGGCCGCCATGGAGGGGACGATCAAGTGGGTCAACGGCGACCGCGGCTACGGGTTCATCGAACCGGCCGACGGCGGCGCCGACATCTTCTTCAGCTTCGACGTCTGCGAGCCGGCGCTGAGCGGCGCCAACTCGCCGGCGCCCGGCACGCCGGTGAGCTTTCAGGTGATCGACGGTCCGCGCGGTCCCGAGGCCACCGCTGTCGGCCGCGCGACCGGCGCGCCGGAGACCTGAGGGCGCCGCCGCGACACGCCGTCAGCTGCGGGGAACGCGCCGGAAGCGCAGGAAGACCGGCCGTGCGCCCTGGGCGCTGGTCTTGGCTTCGTAACGGGTTTCGGGCCAGTCCGGGGGACGCTCGCGCCAGTCGCGTGGTCGCCTCGCGAGCCACTCGAAGGCGCCGTGGCGGCCCAGGTGAGCGAGCACCCAGCGGCAGTATTCGGCGTGATCGGTGGCGAACCTGAACTCGGCGCCGTCCTTGAGCACCCGGGCGCAGGCGTCGAGCGTCTGCCGGCTCACGAAGCGCCGCTTGTGATGGCGCGTCTTTGGCCAGGGGTCGGGAAACAGGGCGAACAGCCGACCGATCGAGGCGTCGGCGAGCGCGTCGATAAGGAGCCGCGCATCATCGGCGAAGATGCGCAGGTTGCCGAGCTTCTCCGCGGTCACCACGCTGAGCAGGCCGGCTATCCCGTAAACGTATGGCTCGCAGCCGATCATGCCGACGTCGCCGTGGGTGCGCGCCTGGTAGGCGAGGTGCTCGCCGGCGCCGAATCCGACCTCGAGCCAGACGTCGCGAACCGGCGCATCGAAAAGCGTGGACGGATCGAGCAGCCCGGCGGCGGGCAGGGCGACTTCGATGGCGGGAAGCGCCTCGTCGATCAACCGACGCCGGCCCGGGCGCAGCTTGCGGCCGCGGCGGCGGCCGTAGAGCAGCCGCTGCGGCGTCACCCGGTGCGGCGTCACGGCGGCCACCGATCGCCGGTCAGGCGAAGGCGGAACTCATACCAAATCTCGCTGATAATGACCCATAGAGACGGCTTCCCAAGGTTTTCGGCCAGGAGCGCAGGGCGCCGCGATGCGGGGCATCGCAAGCCCTGCGCGACGCCGTCCGAAAGCCTTGGGAA
>JAZFVR010000091.1:0-9132 GCA_036447835.1 Alphaproteobacteria bacterium
AGGTCCTGGGCGGCATCACGCTGTAGCCGGCGATGACCAGCAGCGGCGCGACGAAGCCCACGGCGAGCAGCACCATGACCGGGACCGAGCAGCGCACCCCCGGCTCGCGCAGCCACTCGCGCAGGCGCGCCGACGGCGCCGCTGGCGACCGCCCCGCCATGGCTAGTCGCCCACCAGGATGCTGTCGGCGGCGTCCCAGCCGATGACCACCGTGTCGTCGAGGGCGCCGCTGAAGCGCTGGTCGCGCAGCTTCTCGACGATGAAGACGAGGTCGCCGGCACGCACCTGATACTGCATGCGCGAGCCCAGCGAGTACTCGTTGTAGAGCCGGCCCTCGACGGCATTCTCCGCCTCGTCCGGAGACTCGAGAAAGCGCATCGATTCGGGGCGGATGACGAGATGGCCGCTGACGAATTCCGCCGGCCGCGGCGGGCAGGTGAAGTCGCGCTCGAGCGCCGGGCAGCGCACGCGCCCGTCGGCGCCGGCCTCGACCTCGAACACGTTGACCTCGCCCATGAACTCGCAGACGAAACGATTGATGGGCCGGTTGTAGATTTCGTCGGGCGTGCCCACCTGCACCAGCCGGCCGTGGCGCATGATGCCGATGCGGTCGCTCATCACCATCGCCTCCTCGAGCGAATGGGTGATGTAGACGAAGGTCTTGCCGGTCTCGCGGTGGATGTCCTTGAGCTCGACCTCGAGGGTCTTGCGCAGCCGGTAGTCGATCGCCGAAAGCGGCTCGTCGAAGAACAGGATCTCGGGATCGAAGGTGAGCGCCCGGGCGAGCGCGACACGCTGGCGCTCGCCGCCCGAGCAGCGGGTGACGTTCTTGCCGTAGTAGTCGAGGGGCAGGTGCAGCTGGGCCATCAGCTGGAGGCAGTGCGCGCGCCGCTCGGCCGCGGGCACGCCCTTGATCTTGAGCGAGAACTCGATGTTCTGGCCGACCGTGCGGTGAGGGAAAAGCGCCAGCGACTGGAACACCATGCAGGTCGGGCGCCTGTTGGCGGGAACGTCGTTGACGCGCTCGCCGCGCAGGAAGATGTCGCCGGCGGTGGGGTGCTTCATGCCGGTGAGCATGCGCAAGAGCGTCGTCTTGCCGCTGCCGGAGGGCCCCACGACGGTGAAGAACTCACCGTCGTGGATATCGAGCGTGATGTCGTCGACGGCCTTGAGCGGTCCGAAATGCTTGGCCAGACCGACAAGGCGCAGTATCGGCTCCTCCCGCGTCGCCAATACGGCCCTCCACTTCTCTCACGGCCGCCGGGTTCTTAACTGCCGGCTAGCCACGCGCCCGCTTTGCCGCCTCGTAGAGGTCGTTCATGCGGTCGTAGTCCGGGTTGATCTGGTAGTCGACCGAGTTCGCCAGCTCCTCTTCCAGCGAATCCCACTGGATGGCGTCGAGCTCGTCCTTGCCGAACTTGGCGAGCACGTCGGGCCGCGCCATCTGCGACACCGGGTTGTACGTGCCCTCGGCGAAGGCGACCGCCTTCGATGCGTCGGGCTGCTGCACGTACTCGAGGAAGTCGAGCGCCAGCGGCGAGAGCTGCGGGTTGTTGACGGTCGAGGTGATCTCGATCCACACGATGCCGCCCTTGCCGCCCATGGGTCCGCTCTTGGGCGTGATGCCGCGCACGTTGCGGGCGCCGTCGAAGCGCGCCGGCGAGGCGGTGTAGGTACCGCCGGTGAAGTACGCGTCGATCTCGCCGTTGATGAGCGCGAGGTTCATTTGCACGAGGTCGTCGGTGAGCAGCTTGGCGTCCTTGAAGATCTGGTAGGCGACCTTCTCGAACGCCGCGATGTCGGCGTCGGAGTGCTTGACGAACGGGTTGACATCGGCCGCGATCGACATGTGGAAGATGTTCCAGTTGTCGTAGGTCAGCAGGCCGTACTTGCCCTTCATCGCCGGGTCGAGGAACAGCTTGAAGCCCTGGTCCTCGGCGGTGGCGCGCGAGATCTTGTCGGTGTTGACGACGAAGTTGAACGGCCCGAAGCGCTGGACCATGCCGATCAGCTCCTTGCCGCTCTGGTCCATCGCCCACTCGAACGGTGGATGGAAATGCGGCATCATCTTGGCGAAATAGGGCTCGAAGCGGTCGCGCGGCAGCGGCTTGATCAGCCCTTCCGGATACATCTGTTCGCGCGCCCACGGCTGGTTGACGTTGATGATGTCCCAGACGTTGACCTCGCCGGCGCGCAGCTTGTTGATCATGTCGGGATCCGAGGTGCCGCTCTCGGCCTGGACCTTGGCGCCGGTCATGCGGCGGAAGGGGTCGAGCACTTCGTCCGAGTTGTAGCCCTCCCAGCACAGGATGTTGAGTTCCTTCTCGCGCGCGGCGCGCGCCGAACGCGGGAGCAATGGGCCGGCGCCGACGAGCGCCGCGGTCGCACCGGCGTATCTCAGGAAGTCACGGCGCGTGGAATGTCGAAACATGGGATGCCTCCTTTGTATATGTTTGTTATCGGCTCACCGCGGGAACGAACCCCGCGACGCCGCCGCTATCCGCGTCGTATCGGTAGGCGTAACCACGACCGCGATCGATTCGAATCCTTGTGCGAACTTTCTGTGTGCGAACTTTCTGGTTTCTCCGGAGCGCCGCCCCGCGTGAGCTACCGTGGCGAGCGCCCCGGCGGCCCAAGCGACGACGGCGAAGACGGTCGTGGCTTTTCTCGGTCCCTCCCTGTCAGACACGCACGCGGTCTCGCTCAAGTCTTTCGCCACGCCGGGAAAAAATCAATACGAATCCGCCCCGGCCAGTGAATCCGGCGGACAGGCCGGTTTCGACGCGCCCGCGCCATGCACCTAGTCTTACCACCGTGGGTACGCATGACGCGGCGCTCGTCGCGCGGGCGGCGCGTGCGCCCTCGTGTCACCCGCCGCTTGAGGCGCGGGCCCGGCGCGCCTAAGTTGGTTGCGACACGCCCGGCAGGGTTGGGGAGGATCGTGGCAGCCCACCGCATCGCCGTCATACCCGGCGACGGCGTCGGCGGCGAGGTGATCGCCGCCGGCGTCGAGGTTCTCGCGGCGCTCGACGCCGCAACGCCGGGCCTCGATCTCGCGTTCGAGAGCTTTTCCTGGGGCTCGGCCCACTATCGCGCCCACGGCCGCATGATGCCGGCCGACGGCCTCGAGACGCTGCGCGCCTTCGACGCCGTCTACTTCGGCGCCGTCGGCGCCCCCGACATTCCCGACCACGTCACGCTCTGGGGCCTCAGGCTGGCGATCTGCCAGGGCTTCGACCAGTACGCCAACGTCCGCCCGGCGCGGCTCCTGCCGGGGATCGCGAGCCCGCTCACGGGCGTCGGCCCCGGAGACCTCGATCTCGTCATCGTGCGCGAGAACTCGGAGGGCGAGTACGCCGGCGCCGGCGGCCGGGCGCACCGCGGCCTCGACCACGAGGTCGGCGTCGAGACGGCAGTATTCACGCGCGCGGGCGTCGAGCGCATCATGCGCTTCGCCTTCGAGCTCGCGGCCAAGCGCCGGCGCCTCACGCTGGTCACCAAATCGAACGCCCAGCGCCACGGCATGGTGCTGTGGGACGAGGTGTTCGCCGGGATCGCCCTCGAATACGAGGATGTCGAGACCGACCGCGTCCTCGTCGACGCCGCGACCGCGCGCATGGTGCGCGACCCCGGCTCGCTCGACGTGCTGGTGGCGACCAACCTGCACGGCGACATCCTCAGCGACCTCGCCGCCGCGCTGGCCGGCGGCCTGGGGCTGGCGCCGAGCGCCAACCTCGATCCCGAGCGGCGGTTCCCGTCGATGTTCGAGCCGGTGCACGGCTCGGCCGACGACATCGCCGGCCGGGGCATCGCCAACCCCCTGGGCGCGATCGGGAGCGCCGCGATGATGCTCGATCACCTCGGCGAGGACGCGGCGGCCCAACGGCTCGACGCGGCGGTCGCGCGGGTCGCCGCGGCGGGCGCGGCGCGCACCCCCGACCTCGGGGGCGAGGCGACGACCGCCGATGTGGCCGCCGCCGTGTGCCGCGCGCTCGCCGAGGGATGACGCGGGTGCCGGCGGGCGCGCGACGCCCGCTGGGTCGTTAACCTTGTTGGACTTTCGGGCCAGGATGAACGCACCCGGCGGAATCGATTTCCGCGGTTGGGAGAACCGGAGCGATCGGGTAGAGTGGAGCGCACGGTTTACAGAGAATACTGAATTCAGGGAGAACGACCCATGAAATTCTGGCAGAGGACGCTTTCCGGGCTCGCCTTCGGGCTCGCCGCGGTGGCGCTCGTGGCCGCGGCGCCGGCGAGCGCCAAGGTCGAGGGCGACACCATCACCCTCGGCGCCGCGGTGTCGCTGAGCGGCAAGTACACGACCGCCGGCAACCACACGCGGAAGGGCTACGACCTCGCCGTCAAACGGATCAACGAGATGGGCGGCGTCAAGGTCGGCGGCAAGAGCTACAAGCTCGCCATCAAGTACTACGACGACGAATCGACCCCGGCGCGCGGCGCCCAGCTCGTCGAGCGCCTGATCCAGCAGGACGGCATCAAGTACATGCTCGGCCCGTACAGCTCGGGCCTCACCAAGGCCATCGCCCCGGTGACCGAGAAATACAAGATTCCCATGGTCGAGGGCAACGGCGCCTCGCGGTCGCTGTTCAACAAGGGCTACCGATATCTCTTCGCGGTGCTGTCGACCTCGGAGCAGTACCTCGCCGAGGCGATCAACCTCGCCGGTGAGCTGGCCAAGATGGATGGCAAGGACCCCAAGTCGGTAAAGGTGGCGATCGTGGTCGAAAACGATCCGTTCTCGCTCGACGTGCGTGCCGGCGTCGTCGACGACGCCAAGCGCTGGGGCATGAAGGTGGTGATCGACGACAAGCTGCCGAAGGAGCTCAACGACATGGGGGCGACCCTGACCAAGGTCAAGGCGCTCAAGCCCGACCTGCTCGTCGTCTCCGGCCACTCGAAGGGCGCTGCGCTGGTCACGCGCCAGGTCGCCGAGATGAAGGTCGACGTGCCGATGCTCGCCATCACTCACTGCGAATCGGCGAAGGTGACCGACAAGGAAAAGTTCGGCGACAACGCCGAGCACACCCTGTGCGCGACGCAGTGGGCGTCGACCATGAGCTACGAGGACAAGTGGTTCGGCTCGGCCGCCGACTACGCCAACACCTTCGAGGCCGAGTACGACTACGTGCCGCCGTACCAGGCCGCGGAGTCGACGGCGGCGGTGCTGGTCTATGCCGACGCGCTCGAGCGCGCCGGCTCGTTCGACACCGAGGCGGTGCGCGAGGCCTTGGCCAAGACCGAAATCCAGACGTTCTACGGCAACGTGTTGTTCGATACCACGGGCAAGAACATCGCCAAGCCGATGGCGCTGCGCCAGATCCAGAATGGCAAGTACGTGGTGGTGGCGCCGCTCGCGTGGGCGGCGGCGGAGGTCGTCCACCCGCGGCCCAAGTGGAGCGAACGTTGATCTCCTGATCGATGCGCCCGCCCCGCTTTTCCGTGCGGGGCGGGCGCGGAGATCCGCTCATGGACAACCTGTTGATCCTGTTCGAGGTACCGATCCTGTCGGTGCAACTGTTGATCGACGGCATCCTCGTCGGCGCCATATTCGCGCTCGCGGCTTACGGCATGGCGCTCGTCTGGGGGGTGATGAACGTCATCAACATCGCCCAAGGCGAGTTCGTCATTCTCGGCGGATTCGTCAGCGTCTACCTCGCCCAGGCGGGCGTGCATCCGCTGCTCTCGGTACCGGTGGCGGCGGCGGCCCTGTTCGCGGTCGGCTGGCTCCTCTACCGGGTGGTCATCTTCCGCGTCGTCGACAAGGACCTGTTCATCTCGCTGCTCGCCACCTTCGGCATCAGCATTCTCCTGGCGCAGTTGATGAACGAGGTGTTCGGCGCCGACATCCGCAACACCAACCCGGGGCTCGACACCTGGTTCCTGTTCGAGGACATGGTGACGGTGGCCGAGATCAAGGTCGTCGCCTTCGTCCTCGCCATCGCGCTGGGAACGCTGCTGGTGCTGTTTCTCAAGCTCTCGCGGCTCGGCCAGGCGATCCGCGCCACCGCCCAGAACGCCCGCGCCGCGAGCATCATGGGCATCGACACCGACCGCGTCTACGCCACCACCTTCGCGCTCAACGCGGCAATCTGTGGCGCCGCGGGAGCGCTGGTGGCGATGACCTGGGTGATCCACCCTTACTTCGGGCTCGCCTACACGGTGCGCTCGTTCATGATCGTCATCATCGCCGGCCTCGGTAATATTGCCGGCGTCGTCGCCGTCGGCTTCGGCCTCGGCGCGGCCGAGTACTTCGCCGGCTTCGTGCTCGGCGCCGAGTTCCAGGCGGCGTTTCTGTTTTCGCTGCTGGTGGTGATTCTCGTCGTCCGCAGCCTGCTGCTCGCCCGCCAGCGCAAGTATCTCAAA
The DNA here is from genome assembly GCA_036447835.1 of Alphaproteobacteria bacterium. Lineage (GTDB taxonomy): Bacteria > Pseudomonadota > Alphaproteobacteria > JAAXGF01 > JAAXGF01 > JAZFVR01. The sequence goes on from JAZFVR010000091.1 coordinate 6,385, forward strand.
TGAGGCCACGCGGCGCACCGCTCGCGCTCTATGCGGCGATCGCCGTCGCGGCGCTCGCCGCGCCGTGGCTCGCGCCCGCCTACGCGACGCAGATGGCGTTCCTGTGGATGATGGTCGTCTTCGCGCTGACCTGGGACGTGGTCGGCGGGCAGATGGGCTACAACTCGTTCGGCAACATCTTCTTCTTCGGCCTCGGCATGTACGTCACCGCCGTGGTCCAGCGCGACCTGTTCTTCGGCGCCGAGGAGTACGTCCACGTCGCCGGCAGTCTCGAGTTTCAGCTCACGCCGTTGCAATACCTCGGCGGGCTTGCGCTCGGCATGGCGCTCGGCGCGGTCGTCTGCGTCGTCGCCGCCGCGGTCCTCGGCTCGGGCATCCTGGGCCTGCGCGGCCACTACTTCGCGATCTGCACTCTCGGCCTCGGGCTCGCGGGCGGCGAGATCGCCGCCGGCTGGGACTACGTCGGCGCCGGCTCGGGCCTGGTGACGCCGGTGTTTCCCGACGGCCTCGGCGAACGCGGGATCTTCTTTTCCTACCTCTTCTTCGTCCTCGCCGCGGCCACCTTCCTGACCCTTCGCTGGCTCTACGCCGGGCGTTTCGGGCTTGCCATCAACGCCATCCGCGACGACGAGGACAAGGCCGAGGCCATGGGCCTGCGCACCACGCGCTACAAGACCCTGGCGTGGTGCGTCACCGCTTTCTTCCTGTCGTTTGCGGGCGGCGGCGCCGGCAACCTGATCGGCTTCATCGACCCCACCGACGTCGCCTTCGCCGGCGCCACCTTCGGCGTATGGATGGTGCTGATGGCGATTCTCGGCGGCAAGGGGACGATCTGGGGGCCGGTGATCGGCGCCGCGATCTTCCACGTCACCCAGGAGCTGTTCTGGACCTATCTCCTCGGCTGGCAGCGGGTGGCGCTGGGTCTCCTCATCGTCGTCATCGTCGTCTTCTTCCCGCAAGGCATCATAGGCTATCTGCGCGAGCGCTGGCCCGAGCGTTTCGGCGAGGTCGTCGACGAGGACGCGGCCGCGGCGCGCACCGGAGGCGGCGGCGAATGAGCGCCATCCTCGAGGTCGGAGGCGTCTCGAAGGCGTTCGGCGGCGTCGTCGCCAACAACCACATCAGCCTCAGCGTGGAGCAAGGCCGCATCGTCGGGCTCATCGGCCCCAACGGCTCGGGCAAGACGACGCTGTTCAACTCGATCGTCGGTTACTACCCGGTCGACGCCGGCTCGGTGCGCTTCGAAGGACGCGAGATCACCCGGCTGCGCGTGCCGCAGATCGCCCGTCTCGGCATGGTGCGCACTTTCCAGCAGACGCGCGTCTACGCCAAGATGACCTGTCTCGAGAACATGCACATCAGCGTGCCGCACAGGCATGAGGGCTTTCGCACCATGTTCTCGCGCTCTTTGCCGGAGGTTGAGGAGCGCGCCGAGACGCTGCTCGAATTCGTCGGCCTCTACGCGAAGCGGCGGCTGCGCGCAGGCGACCTCTCGTTCGGCCAGCAGAAGCTCCTCGAGTTCGCCATGGCGCTGATGAACGAGCCCAAGCTGCTGCTGCTCGACGAGCCGACGGCGGGCATCAACCCGACGCTGATCAACGGCATCATCGACCGCCTGAAGCGCGCCAACGCCGATCTCGGCATCACGCTGTTCGTCATCGAGCACAACATGCGCGTGATCATGAACCTCGCCGAGCACATCTACTGCCTCGCCCACGGCGAGCTTCTCGCCGACGGCCCGCCCGGGGAAATCCAGAACGACCGCCGGGTCATCGACGCCTACCTCGGGGCCCACTGATGGCGAAACGGCCCGAAGCGGCCCAAGGCAAGGAGACCCGCGGCTATGCCCTCGGCGAGGTCGATACCATCATCTCGGTCGACGAGGTCGCGCGCGAGGCGCGCCGCCTCGCCGAGAAGGGGCCGAGCGTCGAGCGCATCGCCGAGCTCGCCATGGGTGCGCCGCTTGTGAAGATCGATCGGCTGCTCGCCGGCTACGGCAAGATGGAAATTCTGCACGGCTTCAACCTGCAGGTCGCCCAAGGCCAGTCGCTGTGCCTGATCGGCCCCAACGGCGCCGGCAAGTCGACCGTGCTGCACTCGATCTACGGCTTCACCAACATCACCGGCGGCTCGATCTCGGTCGACGGCAAGGATGTCACCCGCCTCGGCGCCAATCAGAAGCTCAGGCTCGGCGTCGCCTACATCCTCCAGGACAACTCGGTGTTCCCCGACATGACCGTCGAGGAGAACCTGTGGATGGGCGGCTACCTCAAGGAGCGCCCGGAAGAAGCCAGGCGGGCGGCCGAGCGCGTGTTCGAGCGCTACCCGCGCCTCGCCAAGCGCCGCCGCCAGCGCGCCGGCGTGCTCTCGGGCGGCGAGCGGCGGCTCCTCGAGATCAGCCGCGCGCTGGTCATGGAACCCGAGGTGCTGCTCGTCGACGAGCCCTCGATCGGCCTCGAGCCGCGCTTCATCGACATGGTGTTCGAGATTCTCGACGACCTCCAGCACGGCGAGGGCAAGACCATCATCATGGTCGAGCAGAACGCCAAGAAGGGCCTCGAGTTCGCCGACATCGGCTACGTCCTCGTCGACGGCATCCTCGCCCTGGCCGGCCCCGGCGACGAGCTGCTCGAGGACCCCGAGGTCGGGCGGCTGTTCCTCGGCGGGTAATACCAAGGATCAATGATAAAGACCCATAGAGATCGTGTCCGCGTTGCGCCGGAAAGGCAAGGGAGCCGCAGGCAATGC
>JAZFVR010000092.1:0-4075 GCA_036447835.1 Alphaproteobacteria bacterium
GCTTGTGCTTGCCGCGCAGGCGGCGGGCGATCTCGGCCGCGAGCCGCCCGAGCACGACGCCGTCGGCGTCGACCACGTACCACTTCTTCTCGACCTCGGCGGGCTTGGCGGAATAGGTCTTCATGGCTCGGGCCCGATCAGGGATGAGCGGCGGAACGGCCCGCCGCCTAGGAGCCTGTAGCAGATTCCTAGGGCGCGGAGTATGCCACACGGCACTTCGCTGTCAACGCAAATATCGCCCCATCGTTCGCAAGTCATGCTTTAGATTCAAATGCCTACGAGCGCGGTATCAGGGTAGTGCAGGACTCGGCGGCTCACGCTCCGTCCGGCGGCGGGATCGAGTAGGTCAGCGTCACGTGGGCGACGGGCTCGGCATCGCCGTCCGAGTTGAGCGTCACCTCGCCGACGGCGAGGCGCTTGCCCAGCTTGAGCATGCGCGCCTCGGCGACGATGTCGGCGCCGAGCGACGGGCGGCGCAGGAAGTTGGCGTTGAGGCTGGTGGTCACCGCGAGCTCGACCGGACCGATGCGCGCGAGCACCAGCGCGTACATGGCGACGTCGGCGAGCGCCAGCAGCGCCGGGCCGGTGACCGTGCCGCCCGGCCGGTGCACGTTGTCGCCGCTGGGCAGGCGGGCGACCACGCGCTCCGCCTCGATGCTCTCGACGCGGATGTCGAACTGGCCGACGATCGGCAGCTTCTCGCGCGTCAGCGCCGCGAACTCGGCGACCGTGACGCGCGGCTCGCGGGCCCTGTTCATCAAGGGCCTTCCCACGAGAAGCGCGAGTAGACCGCGTGGGTATCGTCGGTGTCGATGACCAGGCCCCGGTCGGCGAAGCGCGTGCTGCCGGTGGCGAGCACCTGATCGGGCGCGTGTATCTGGTTGTGGACGTTGGCGAGCCGCGCCTCGCCGTCGCGGTCCGCCGATCGGATCGCGTCGACGCTGGTCTCGAGGATGCCCTCGATGCGCATGATCTTGCGCCGGCCCTCGTCGGAAAATTCGATGGGCACGAACCGGGTCTCGAGCCAGCGGCTCACGAACTGGCCGAGCACCGCCCACGGGCCGCCGGCGTCGCCGCGCAGGATCGCCTCGAGGGCGCGGCGCTGGCCCGGGTCGGCGCGGGCGTCGATGTAGATCGCTTCGGTCCAGTCGCCGGAGAACATGAGCTGCGGCGAATCGCCGACGACGAAGGCGTTGAGGCCGTCGAGCGCCAGCGCGCCGTACGCTCCCTCGCCGATGTGGAACGCCCAGTGGAAAAGGCAGCGCTCGTGATCGCAAGGATTCTTGTACGAGAGATGGGCGCGGCACAGAAGCGCGCAGTTGCAGTTCTCGAACAGGAGCCCCCGCACCGACCAGCTTTCCGCGTTTACCATCGATGCCCCCTCGAATGCCCGGACGCAACTGCTCCGGACGCAACCGCTCTGCTCGCACCCGGGCCATGGTAGCGGCCGGCCTCGGTCTGGGCGAGCCAAACCTGCGGCCGGCGGCCCCGATCCTCGCGGTTCCGCGAGCGCCTCGAAAATTTCGGCGCAACACGGTTAAAAACGACTAGAATTGGGGCGATCGAGGGAACCAAGTGGAGACAGCGACGATGAGCAGCGCGACGACCCCGTCGCCCGAGGCACGCCCGAACGAGCCGGTGCTTCTGCGCGAGGATGCAGGCGCCATCTGCACGCTCACGCTCAACCGGCCGGCCGACTACAACGCGCTCTCCGAGGCGCTCATCGACGAGCTGCAGGGCGCCTTCGATGCGATCGGCGGCGACCCTTCGATCCGCGTCGTCGTGCTGGCGGCGCGCGGCAAGGCCTTCTGCGCCGGGCACGACCTCAAGGAGATGCGCGCCAACCTGGACCGTAAGTACTACGAGAACCTGTTCAAGAAGTGCGGTCGCATGATGGTCAGCATGGTGCGCCTGCCGCAGCCGGTGGTCAGCCGCGTCCACGGCGTCGCTACCGCCGCCGGCTGCCAGCTGGTGGCGAACAGCGACCTCGCGGTGGCCGCGTCGGACAGCAGCTTCGGCACCTCGGGAATCAATCTCGGCCTCTTCTGCATGACCCCGGGCGTGGCGCTGGCGCGCAACGTCACCCGCAAGCACGCGTTCGAGATGCTGTTCACCGGCGACATCGTCTCGGCCGAGCGGGCGGCGGAGATCGGCCTCGTCAGCCGGGTGGTGGCGCCGGAAGCGCTCGACGACACCATCGACGAGCTCACGCGGTCGATCATCGGCAAATCGCAGGCCGCGGTCGCCGCGGGCAAGCGTGTCTTCTACCGCCAGCTCGAGATGGGCCTCGAGGCGGCCTATGACTACGCCGCCGAGGAGATGGCGAGCAACATGATGTTCCACGACGCCGGCGAAGGCATCGACGCGTTCATCGAGAAGCGCGATCCCGTGTGGCGCCACGAGTGAGCCGGGCGGCCGGTGACGGGCGCGCCATGGACCACGAGCACTATCCCGATTCGCTGCTGCGCGGCATCCTGCGCCGCTGCAAGACGATCGCCATGGTCGGCGCCAGCGCCAACTGGGTCAGGCCCAGCTACTTCGCCATGAAGTACCTGCAGGCGAAGGGTTACCGCGTGATCCCGGTGAACCCGGGCGAGGCCGGCGGCGAGATTCTCGGCGCGACCGTCTACGCCAGCATCGCCGAGATTCCCGGGCGCATCGACATGGTCGACGTCCTCCGCAACTCCGAGGCCGCCGGGCCGATCACCGACGAGGCGGTCGCAGTGGCCACGGAAAAAGGCATCGAGGTCGTGTGGATGCAGCTCGGCGTGCGCAACGACGCGGCGGCCGCGCGCGCCGAGGCCGCCGGCCTCACGGTGATCATGAACCGCTGCGCCAAGATCGAGTACGGCCGGCTCTCGGGCGAGCTGAGCTGGAGCGGCATCAACTCGCGCATCATCTCGTCCAAGCGCCAGAAGGCGATCTGACCATGAACGACGAACCGGATCCGACGCCCGCGCCCGGTGAGGACGACGATCCGCTCGCCGGAGACGAGGCGCGCGAGTTCGGCTTCGAGACCCGCGCGATCCACGCCGGCGCGCGTCCCGACGCCACCACCGGGGCACGGGCGACGCCGATTTACCAGACCACCGCCTACGTGTTCGACGACGTCGACCACGCGGCGTCGCTGTTCAACCTCCAGACCTTCGGCTACATCTACTCGCGGATCACCAACCCCACGGTGGCGGTGCTCGAGGAACGCATCGCCAATCTCGAGGACGGGCGCGGGGCGGTGGCCGTCGCCACGGGCCACGCGGCGCAGTTCATCGCCTTCTACACGCTGCTCGAACCCGGCGACGAGTTCGTCTCGGCGCGCAACCTCTACGGCGGCTCGATCACGCAGTTCGGCATAACCTTCAAGCGCCTCGGCTGGACGTGCCACTTCGTCGACCCCACCGACCCCGAGAACTTCGAGCGCGCGCTGACGCCGAAATGCAAGGCGATCTTCGTCGAGGGGCTCGCCAACCCCGGCGGCGTCGTCCTCGACCTCGAGCCCATCGCCGAGATCGCGCGCCGGAACAACGTGCTGCTGATCGTCGACAACACGCTGGCGACGCCGTACCTGTGCCGCCCGTTCGACTGGGGCGCCGACATCGTCATCCACTCGATGACCAAGTTCATCGGCGGCCACGGCAACTCGATGGGCGGCGTGGTCGTCGAGTCCGGGCGCATCGACTGGAGCCGGGGCGGCAGGTTCCCGTCGCTCACCGAGCCCGACCCGGCGTATCACGGCCTTACCTTCGCCGAGACATTCGGCGACTTCGGCTTCACCATGAAGGCGCGCGCGGTGGCGCTGCGCGACTTCGGGCCGACGCTGTCGCCGATGAACGCGTTCTTCCTGCTGCAAGGCGTCGAGACGCTGCCGCTGCGCATGGAGCGCCACTGCGCCAACGCCCAGGCGGTGGCCGAGTTCCTCGAAGGCCACCCCAGGGTCTCGTGGGTGTCCTACGCCGGGCTCGAATCGAGCCCCTATCACGCTCTGGCACGGAAGTATCTGCCCAAGGGCGCGGGCTCGGTGTTCACCTTCGGCGTCGAGGGCGGATACGAGGCGGGTATCAGGCTCGTCGAGGGCTGC
>JAZFVR010000093.1:0-7019 GCA_036447835.1 Alphaproteobacteria bacterium
AGCGATCGCGAACTTCCGGCCCGGCGTCGCCGGCTCAAGGTCTTCCGCTGCCGCGACATCGGCATCGACTGCGACCGGGTGATCCGGGCGATGAGCGAGGCAGAGGTGCTCGACGCCGCGCTCGCGCACGCGCGAGAAGCCCACGGCGTGCTCGGCGAGCCTCACGACCTCGTAGGTCGCGTGCGCGGCAAAATTCGCGACGAATAGCCGGCGACCGCCTGATCGCATCCACGCCCTCATACTTCGACACCCTCAGCATGAGGCTTCGACAAGCTCGGGGCGAGGCTCCGTCCGCGAATACGCGACGCCGGAGCTCAGGCGCGCTTGCGCTTGCGGCGGCGGGCACCCGCGTTCGACGCTGAGGCGGCCTTCGGCGCGGGCAGCGTCACCGCCTTGGCGAGGTTGGGAAAGGCGGCGCTCCTGTGCGGCAGCGCCATGGCCTCGACGAAATGCTCCTGGAAGCGCGGCTCGACCGCGGTCTCGACCTTCTCGACCCGGCGCACCACCGCCTCGACCTCGGCCCGCGCCTTGCGGTTGACGAGCGCGATGCGCGCCCCGGTGCCGGCGGCGTTGCCGGCCGCCGCCACCTTGTCGAGGTCGCAATCGGGGATCATGCCGAGCACCATGGCGTGGCGCACGTCGATGTGGCTGCCGAAGGCGCCGGTGAGCACGATGCGGTCGACGCTCTCTACGCCGGCACGGTCCATGAGCAGGCGTGCGCCGGCGTAGAGCGCCGCCTTGGCGAGCTGGATCGCGCGCACGTCGTTCTGGGTGACGCGGAGCGGCGTCTCGCCGTCGACCAGGGTGTAGGAGAAGGTGCGGCCGTCGGCGATGATGCGCGGGTTGCGCTCGGCGAACGCGCCGTCGATGGTGCCGTCGGCGGTGACGATTCCGGCGAGGAACATCTCGGCGATCGCCTCGATTATCCCAGAGCCGCAGATGCCGGTGATGGGCGCGTCGAAACCGGGCTCGTCGGACCACGCCTCGCAGCCGATGACGCGCACGCGCGCATCGAGGCTCTCGGGGTCGATGCGCACGCGCTCGATCGCCCCCGGCGCCGCGCGCTGGCCCGAGCTGATCTGCGCGCCCTCGAACGCCGGCCCCGTGGGGCTCGACGCGGCGAGCAGGCGCTCGCGGTTGCCGAGGACGATCTCGGCGTTGGTGCCGACATCGACGAGCAGCATCAACTCGTCCGAGAGATGCGGCCCCTCGGAGATGATGACGCCGGCGGTGTCGGCGCCGACGTGGCCGGCGATGCACGGCAGCACGAAGGCGCGGGCGTTCGGGTGCAGGCTGAGACCGATCTCACTGGTCCAGATCGTCAGCGGCGCGTCGGTGGCGAGCGCAAACGGCGCGCCGCCGAGCTCGACCGGATTCACGCCCAGCAGCAGGTGATGCATGATCGGATTGCCGACGAAGGCGGCCTCGAGGATGTCGGCCGTTTCGATGCCCGCCTCGGCCGCGACCTCGCGGGCCAGCCCGTCGATCGCCTCGCGCACCACGCGCGTCATCTCGGCCTCGCTGCCCGGATGCATCATGACGTACGACACGCGGCTCATGAGGTCCTCGCCGAAGCGTATCTGCGGGTTCATCGCGCCCGCGGCGGCGATCACCTCGCCGGTCATGAGATCGCACAGATGCGCGGCGATCGTCGTCGAGCCGACGTCGACGGCGAGGCCGAAGGCGCGGTCGCGGAAGCCCGGCCACACGGCGATGATCTGCGTCTCCTCGCGCACCGCCACCGTCACCTTCCAGCCGCCCTCGCGCAGCGCCGGCTGCAGCTGCCGGATGACGGCGAGGTCCGCGGCGAGCCCCTCGAGCCCCCACTGCGCGGCGAGCGCCGCCTCGAGCCGGCGCAAGTCGCTCGCCGGCTCGTGCATGTCGGGCTCGTCGACCTCGACGTAGTGCAGGTAGACGACGGGATCGATCTCGATGCGCCGCGCGTCGGCGCGCTTGCGCACGAGCTGCTTGTGGACCTGGCTTTCCGCCGGCACATCGACGACCACGTCGCCGGTGAGGTGCGCCTGGCAGCTCAGGCGGCGCTCGGCGGCGAGGCCGCGGCGCTCGGCGTAGCGCTTCTCGACCGCATTGACCGCGGTGACGTGAGCGGCGCCCGAGGTGATGCCGTGCTTGGCGAACTCGCCTTCGGCGACATGGACCTGGCAGCGGCCGCAGATGGCGCGGCCGCCGCACACCGAGTCGATGTCGACGCCGAGCGCGCGCGCGGCATCGAGCAACGGCGTGCCGAGCGCGAAGCGCCCGCGCCGGCCCGAAGGCGTGAAGACGACGAGGGCGTCGTCAGCCACGGCGGCGGCGGTTCGCGCGGCGACCGGCCCCTTCGGCGCCGCCGGCCGCGGGCTCGCGGAACCTGCGGATCCAGCGGGCGCAGTCGCGGTCGTGGCCCATCATCACATCGGCGCCGAGCGTGGCGGCGATGGTTTCCGCGTGCAGCGGGTTGGTGATCGCCGAAGTCATGCCGGCGCCGATCGCCATCGACAGGAAGGCGGCGTTGAGGCCGTGGCGGTCGGGCAGTCCGAAGCTGATGTTCGACGCGCCGCAGGTGGTGTTGACCCCGAGCTCGTCGTGCAGGCGCCGGATCAGGCGAAACACGGAGACGCCGGCGCGGTTGATGGCGCCGACGGGCATGACCAGCGGGTCGACGACGACGTCGGCGCGCGGAATGCCATGGTCCTCGGCGCGCTCGACGATCTTCCTGGCGACCTCGAAGCGCACGTCGGGGTCCTCGGAGATGCCGGTCTCGTCGTTGGAGATGGCGACCACCGCGGCGCCGTGCTTCTTGATCAGCGGCAGGACGCTCTCGAGGCGTTCCTCCTCGCCCGTCACCGAGTTGACGAGCGGCTTGCCCTGGTAGGCCGAAAGCCCGGCCTCTAGCGCCTCGACGATCGACGAATCGATGGACAGCGGCACGTCGGTGAGCGACTGCACGAGCGTGATCGCCTCGGCGAGGATCCTGGGCTCGTCGGCGAGCGGAATGCCGGCGTTGATGTCGAGCATGTGCGCGCCCGCCGCGACCTGGGCCAGCGCATCGGTCTCGACCGTCGCGTAATTGCCCTCGGCCATCTCGGCGGCGAGTCGCTTGCGGCCGGTCGGGTTGATACGCTCGCCGATGATCACGAAGGGGCGGTCGAAGCCGATCGTCACCTCGCGGGTGGCCGAGCTGAGTACGGTCTCGGTCATGTGGCGCTACCTACTTTATGGGTTCTGTGTGCGCGTCGCGGCTGATGGTGCGAACGGCGTCCCGTGAGCACACCGGATTCGGAGATGATGTCGGAGACCAGCTCCTCCTGGCGATAGGCCATGACGTGCACGCCACCGACTCCCGCGATCTCGCGGATCTGCTGGATGAGCTCGATGCACAGCCGTTTGCCCTCGGCCTTCGGCTTCTCGGCGCCCTCGAGCCGCGCGATCACCGCGTCGGGAATGTGCACGCCGGGTATGTTCGAGCGCATCCAGCGCGCCACGCGCGGCGAAGCCAGCGGCCCCACGCCGACGAGGATAAAGCAGCGCTCGTGTACCCCCAAATCGCGGACGCGCGCCATGAAGCGCTCGAGCAGCGGGATGTCGAAGCAGTACTGGGTCTGGATGAACTGGGCGCCGGCCGCGACTTTCTTCGCCAGCCTCAGCGGCCGGAAGTCGTAGGGCGGGACGAAGGGGTTCTCGGCCGCGCCGAGGAACACGCGCGGCGGCACCGCGAGCTTGCGGCCCGAGAGGAAACGCCCTTCGTCGCGCATTATTCGGATGGTCTCTAGGAGCGTGACGCTGTCGAAGTCGAACACCGGCTTGGCGCCGGGCTGATCGCCCACCTGCACGCCGTCGCCGGTGAGGCAGAGGATATTGCACACCCCCATCGCCGCCGCGCCGAGCACGTCGCCCTGGATGGCGATGCGGTTGCGGTCGCGACACGAGATCTGCATCACCGGCGCGTAGCCCGCCTGGGTCAGGAGCGCGCAGATGCCGACGCTCGACATATGGGTGTTGGCGCCCGAGGCGTCGGTGGCGTTGATCGCGTCGCAGACCTCGGCGAGCACCAGCGCGCGGTCGTAGACGTCGCGCGCATCCGCCGAATCTGGCGGGTTGAGCTCGGCGGTGACGGCGAACTTACCCGCCCGCAGCACGCGCTCGAGGCGTCCCGGCGATGAGTGCTCCGACGGCACCGGCGTCGGCGCCGACGGCTCCTGGAAATCGCCGATCATGGTTCCGCTCCTTCGCCGCGCGTGGCGGTGGCCGCCTCGCGGATCACCCGCAGCCACGACGACGTGCCGGCGAGGCGCTGGTCGACGGGCGCGTGAACCTCGCAGATCGCCTTGCCGCCGCGCATGCGCTCCGCGCCTTCCCAGGCCTCGACCCAGACGCAGCGCATCGCCGGCTCGACCTCGCAGTTGCCGTCCTCGCGGACGCCGCCGCAGGGGCCGTTGCGCAACGCCTTGGGGCAGTTCATCGGGCACGCCATGCCGGTCGAGACGAGCACGCAGTGCCCGCACATGCGGCAGTCGAACATCAGCCCTTTGACACCGCGCTCGAGCGCCGCCACCGGCGCCTCGAGGCGTTCGTAGCCGATCCGGTGCAAGAGCGGGTGCAGCCGCACCACGATACGGGTGAAGACGTTATACAGCCGTTCGAGCCCGGCGGCGTGGCGCACCGACCAAAGGCGTGCAGCATACATGGCGGGTTGCCTTTATACCGGCGCCTTGCGCCCGGCAAGAACGCCGGAGTCATCGATCACCCGGGCGATCGCCTGCTCCTGGCGCGGCGCCATGAGATGGGCGCCAGCGACGCCGTCGATATCCTTGAGCTCGTGCAACAGCTCGGCGCAGATGCGCCGCCCTTCGGCGCGCTGGTCCTCGGCGCCCTCGATCCGTGCGATGAGCGCATCGGGGATGTTGACACCGAACAGGTTGTCGTTCATCCAGCGCGCCGAACGCGCCGACGCCAGCGGCCCGATGCCGACGATAAAATGCGCCTTCTCGGGAATCCCGTGGTCGGCGAGTCGCGCCATATAGCGCCGCAGCACACCCATGTCAAAGCAGTACTGGGTCTGGAAGAAATCGGCCCCGGCGTCGATCTTGGCGAGAATGCCGTCGGGCTTCCAGTCGTCGCCCGGCTCGCGCGGGTTGTCGGCGGCGCCGATAAACAGCCGCGGCGGCGGCTCGACGGGGCGGCCGCACGGCAGCACGCCTTCGCACAGGTTGCGCGCGGTACACATGAGGGTGCGGCTGTCGAGGTCGTAGACGGGCTTGGCGTCGGGCTGATCGCCGGTCCTGGGGTCGTCGCCGTGGATGCAGAGGATGTTCGGGATGCCGAGCGCCGCGGCGCCGATGAGGTCGCCCTGAAGCGCGATGCGATTGCGGTCGCGCGCCGTGAACTGCAGTACCGGCTCGACGCCGTCGCGGGCGAGGATCGCGGCGCAGGCGAGCGCCGACATATGCGCCCGTGCGCCGGCGCCGTCGGTGACGTTGATCGCGTCGACGACCCCGCGCAGGGCCTCGATACGCGCGAGCGCCACCGCCGGGTCGGCGGAATCGGGCGGCGTCGTCTCCGCCGTGACCGCGAAGTCGCCGCGGCGCAGAATCGTCTCGAGGCGGCCCTGCGAGCGCAGCTCCGGGGCGGCGAGAGGGCCGTCCACGTCAGTCGGCCTCGCGGCCGCCGGACGCGACCAGCGCCGCCAGCCTGTCCTTGTCGTATTCGCGTTCGAGACGCTCAGCGGCCGCGGTCGCCTCGGCCTCGATGTCGTCGCCGCAGGCGATCGGATCGCCGCGCCGCCAATCGGCGAGGTACGAATCGGTGTCGCGGGCGCCGGCGCGCATGGCGGCGCGGTCGATCGACTTCTCGAACCGTTCGGACAGCACGTGCTTGGCGCTGCTGCGCCCGCGCTTGGCGATCACCTGAGCGGGAATGTCACGCCAGTAGACGATGGTGATCTGGGTCATCGCGCTCAGTCTCCTCGTGGCTGGCGACGGCAAGGAAGCGCCCCAGCTCACCATACCCTGTATGGCGATGCTCGAACGCGAGACCCAGGCGTTCCGCCGCCTTCCTCGCCCCGGCCACGAGATCGGCGTCGTCGATCTGGGCCAGGTATACGAGCTTGCGGTAGTTGCCGAAGTAATCGCCGAGCAGCTGGGGATGGCGGTCGAGGCCGAGGCCGTTGATGATCAGCCGGTCGAAGTGTCGCACCAGGTAGTCGGTGAGAAAGAACGTTCCCGGCTCGGCGTCCATCAACGCCACGAAATCGGCCTTGCCGGCGTAGAACTGGTAGCAGTGCGGCCCGGGAATGCGCTCGACGCCTTCCTCGGCGAGCATTGCGTCGAGCAGCCCGCCACTGCCGCAATCGCCGTAGAGCACGAGGATTTCGTCGTAACGGCCGCGCGCCGCGTGGATCTTGGCGCGCACGGCCTCGGGAATCTTCTCGGGCGTGTTGTGGAAATGCGCCGGCACGCAGGTCAGCGAAAGCTGCGTCCAGCGGTTGGCTCGGATGAGATCGGCGACCTCCCAGGCGAGCGCACCGCAGGCGATCAGCAGCGTCGACGGCGCCCGGTCCATATCATGCGCCCCTAGGGGCCTGTCCGGGTAATGGTCACGGGCTGCACCGCGTTTTCGAGGCCTTGGGCGAGGATGGCGTTGCGCCGCGATGCCGGGCTGCGATCGCCGAGCGACGGCAGACGACCTCCCGGGGCCTCGAAAACGCGGCCCGTCCGGGTCGACCCGGGAGGCGCGATTGCGGCGTCGCGCAGGCTTGACGATGCTCCGGCATCGCCGGCGCCTCCGCTCCTGGCATTCGCGCCTCCTGGGTCGATGCAGCTCATGACCATTGCCCGGACAGGCCCCTTAGCTCCCGCCGGCGACGAGCTTGGCGTCGATCGAGCCCTGCCGCTTCGCCATGAACGCCTTGGCCGTCTCCACCGCCACCGAGGCGTCGCGGCAATAGGCGTCGGCCCCGATGCTCTCGGCGAACGCCTCGTTGAGCGGCGCCCCACCGACGAGCACGATGAAGTCGTTGCGGA
>JAZFVR010000094.1:0-2642 GCA_036447835.1 Alphaproteobacteria bacterium
GCGCCGCTCATGTTCTCGACGACCGCCCAGCCCTGCATGACGGCGCGCGGAGCATCGCCGTCGGGGGCAAGGATCAGGCGGTAGGTCGACTTCCACAAGGGCGTCTCGACGACGTAGGCGACGCGCACCGTGCGCACGCCTTCGCCCCTCATCTCGATGCGCAGCGTGCGGCGGTCATGGGCGCGGTGAGCGGTGATGGCGGCCAGCGCCCGGTCGAGCTGGGCCTTGAGCTCGGCATCGACGAATTCGAGCGAGTCGGCGTCCTCGAGCACGAACTGCTGCAGGCCGGTATCGGTCATCAGGCTCACCCGTTGGCGCGTGATCGTCGCGCTGTCGCCGCCGAGCCGGGTGTGCTCGGGCTCGACCGCCAGCAGCCGGCCCTCGAGCCGGCGATCGCCGGCGACGCGGACCCGGGCGCCCTTCAAGGCATTGAGTAGCGCTACGGGCGAGGCGAGGGCGCCAGGGCCGAAAGGAAGATCGCGGAAGATCTGCGCGAGCGGCTCCCGCCCCGGCAAGCTGATCGTGCCGACACCGCCGTGATCGTCGTAGACGACGATGCTTTTGAGCACGTCATCGACCTGATCGAGTCGAACATCGAGCGCGAGTTCGGCGTTGCCCTCGACCTCCGCCTCGTACTCGAAGTAGCCGACGCCACCGGTCGACAGCAGAACCCGCTTGAGCGACAGCTCGGCAGCGGCCGCGCCCGACACCATCGTAGCCAGGACCAGCACCCAGCCCGCGGCAACCGCTAGACATCTTGCAACCATATTTCGCATCGCCGATTGTTCCTCGTCGCTCCGCGTACGATAGGCCCGGTGAATTAACCTCGGGTTAACCGTTCTCCATCGAGCAGCGGGTGTAGCGCCGTAACGAGGACATTTTGTGGCTGAGTCGCGAGATTCGCAAACATAAGTGGTAGGCGTTACGTGGCTGCGGGTGGTGAGGGCTGTGGAGGAGTTATCGGATACGACTCCAAAGGCCCAGGGAATGGCACACTAACGCAGCGCTCGTTGGCAGTGCCGCCGCGTTCTTGTCACACTCCGCGCTCCCGATGACGCCGAGCCCTGCGAGCCACGAACTTCACACGCCCTTGCCGGCGGCGCGGACGAGATAGCAGCCGTCGATTTTCCACACGCCGCTTGTCTGGCGCTGCATCTCGTAGAGCGCGATGACCGGCAGGCCGTCGGGACCGATGAGGAACACCCGCTGGATGGGCGCGCCGCGGACGACAACGAGGTCGCGGAACTCGACCTCGCGCGGCCGGTACACCGGTAGGTAGCCTTCGCGCACCATCGCCATGAACGTCTCAGCCGTGCGAAACTTCTGCCGGATCGTCGGCGAGGCGAACGCGAAGGCCGCTCCCGCATCGTCACGCCGGAACGCCGCGAGTTGGTCGGCGATCACCGCACGGATCGCGCTCGCCTCAGCCTCGCTCAGCTCGGCGGCTTGCGTGGGAAGCGCCGACCCCCACGCGACAAGCCCAATCAGAACGATCAGCCGTTTCATCGCTGTCACGCCGCCTACGATAACTGAGTGAACGCGCCCGATCGATCGGTCGAGCACATCGGTGTGGTCCGATTGAGGCGGACCATGCTCAGGCGTCGAACAGCTCGGCGGGGTCTGCCGAGATCTCGCCGATGGTCGCGCGCAGCTTGTCGAGCGCCTTGGCCTCGATCTGGCGCACGCGCTCCTTGCTGACCCCGAATACCTCGCCGAGCTCGGCGAGCGTCATCGGATCGTCGCCGAGGAAACGGCCGGCGATGATCTGGCGCTCGCGCGGGGTGAGCCGGGCCAGCGCCTCATCGATCCACCCGGCGCGGGTATCGCCGTCGCGGCGCGCGAGGACGATGTCCTCGGGCGTCGGGCCCGTGTCGGTGAGGAAGTCTTGCAGCTCGTCCGACTCGCCCATGCCTAGGGGCGCGTTGAGCGACTGGTCGGGTCGCGAAAAATGTGCCTCCATGCGCTCGACCGCGGCGAGCGGCACCTTGAGCTCGGCGGCGATGCACCGCCGATCGGCGTCGCTCATCGGTCCGTCGGGCTTCTCGGCGAGGCGCGCGCGCAGGCGGCGCAGCTTGAAGAACAGGCTCTTCTGCGCCGCCGTGATGCCGATGCGCACGATCGACGCGTTGCGCAGGATGTACTCCTGAATCGCCGCCACAACCCACCACCGCGCATAGGTCGAGAAGCGCACGTGCCGATCGGGATCGAAGCGCGCCGCCGCCTGCATCAGCCCGACGTTGCCCTCCTGCACCAGATCGTCGAGCGGCAGGCCGTAGCCGCGGAAGCCCGAGGCGATCTTGACGACGAGGCGGGCATAGGCGAAGACGAGATCGTCGAGCGCCTCGGCGTCGCCCTCGTCGCGCCAGCGCCGCGCCAGCGCGAACTCGTGCTCGCGCTCGAGATACGGTGCCTCCATGGTCGCCGCGATGTAGCGGCGGCTGGCCTTGTCGAGCGGATGGACGTACGGCATGGCGGTTACAATCCCTCGCCCCACCGGGTTCGCGTGGGTGGGACTGTTAGTATCGTATCGCTAATATATTCCTGCCGGGGCTGGCCTTGCAAGTTATTATCGGCCCACTATCATTACCGAATGGTCGCAAGGGTAGCGAGCGGCGGCGTCAGCGATCTGCTCGATCGTATCG
>JAZFVR010000095.1:0-2864 GCA_036447835.1 Alphaproteobacteria bacterium
ATCCGCGCCGCGTCGAGCGGCATGTCGAGGAACTTGATCAGCCGGCGGAAGGTCTTGTCGGGCCTGTGCGTCATGTCCTCGTAGCGCACCACATGGGGCTTGAGGCCCGGCGCGGTGGTCCAGTTGCGCACGTGGCTCGACCAGCTGCCGATGTACTGGTGAACCTGGTTGCCGTGCGGCGGCACCACCTCGTTGTCGGAGCCCAGCACCTCGATCGCGCGGTCGAACGACACGCCGTTATGGTGCGAATGCGAGATCACGAGGTCGAGCGGGTTGCGCATGATGTAGATGGCGCCGGCGGTCGCCTCGGGGGTGATCGTCGGGACGTCGTCGAGGAAGGCGACGGTGTTGTGGGTCTTGACGAACACGGTGTCGGGGCTCGACCACGCGAACATCCTGTGGACCTCGGGCCGCAGGCGGTGGATGTCGTCGAGGGTCATGCCCTCGACCGAGCGGCCGGCCACCTTCTCGTAGGGCCAGGCGAGGCCGTCGCCGAGGATGAACTTGGGCAGGTCGTTGATGGCCACCGGCTTGTCGGTCGCGTGCATGTAGTTGGCGAGGAACGCCCGCAGCCAGGTGTTCCCCGACTTCGGATAGGACGCCAACCAGAGAATTCCTGCCACCCTCAGCCTCCGGACCCGCGCGCGCGAGACGAATGAGCCGATGTCGATCTAATCATCGCGAGGAGCCGCGACAACCCGCCCCCGGCGACGGGCGCTTCTAGCCCGAAGCCGGGCGGCCGGCAAGGCCCGGCGCGCGGCCCGCTACCCGACCGGGTCGCGCCCCAACGCCTCGATCAAGGGCCCCAGATGGCTCTCGTAGTCGCGCCAGCGGCCGATCGACGAGGTGAATATGCGGCGCCGCACCTGCAGGTCGCTCGACGTCCGCACGGTGCGTTGGGTCTCGTGAAAGGCAAGGCAGGCGTCGTCCCACTCGAGTCCGCAGAAATCGACCAATTGCCGGCTTACGCCCTCCTGGTCGGCGACCAGCGCCTCGTAGTCGACGTCGAGAATCGGCCGCGGCAGCACCTCGCGCCAGTGCGCCATCAGCTGCTCGTAGAGCCGGTAATAGCGGCCGAGGGCGGCGAGGTCGTCGGTGAACTCGCTGCCTTGCGCGAAGTCGTGGAAATAGCACGAGACGCATACGTCGCGCGGGTCCCTGCGGCAGTGAATGACGCGCGCGCCCGGCAGCATCAGCGCGATCAGCCCGAGGTGGAGGAAGTTGGCGGGCGTCTTGTCGGTGACGCGGCGCGCGCCCTCCGCCAACGCGCGCAGGCGCTCGACATAGCCCTCGCCGAGTCTCCCGAGGGCGGCATCGTCGAGCGCCGCGACACCGGCCGGGTAGGGTGCGCCAGCGTCCGCCGGCAGCCGCTCGGCGATGCGGCCGATCTCGGGCAGCTCGCCGGCGCCGAACACCTCGGCGTGGCTCGCCAGGATCTGCTCGACGAGCGTCGTGCCCGATCGCGGCATGCCGACGATGAACACGGGCACATCGCTCCCACAGCCCGCGGCGGCACGGTCTAACGTCTCGCGCGCCAACGCCGCGACGATGGCCGAAATCCGTTTCTCATGGTCTGCGACCCGGAAGGCGCGGCCGGTGCGCTCCGCCTCGCGGGCGCGCAAGGCGTTTCCCTCGCGGTAGTCGGCGAAGGCGCGGTCGTAATCGCCGATGTCGGCGTACACCTTGCCGAGCGCGAAGTGGAGGGTGGTCGCCTCGCGGAGCGGCAGCCCGCCCTTCGCCTTGAGCGATTCGAGCGCGGCGAAGGCGGGATCGCCGGCCTCGAAGGTCGTGAACTCGACGAGGTTGCTCTGCGCCGAGGCGAAGCCGGGATCGATCGCCAGCGCCTCGCGGTAGCATGCGACCGCCTCTTCGAGCCGGCCCCGGTAGCGGAGAACGTTGCCGAGGTTGTTGTGCGCCGGCGCGTAGCCGGGATCGAGCGCTAACGCCTCGCGGCAGCTTTCCTCGGCTTCGTCGAGCCGCCCCTGGGCGAGCAGCGCGACGCTGAGGTTGTGCCGCGCCTCGACGTAATCGGGCGCCAGCGCAAGCGCCTGCCGGTAGCCCTCGATCGCCGCCTCGTACGCCCCGCGATCCTTCTTGACGTTGGCGAGGTTGTTGTGGGCCAGCGCATAATCGGGCCTGAGTTCGAGCGCGCGCTCGAGGCACGCCACCGCCTCGTCGAGCCGGCCCTGCTCCTTGAGCGCGTTGGCGAGGTTGACGAGCGTCTCGACGTGATCGGGCGACAGCGTGAGCGCCCGGCGATAGCTCGCCTCGGCCGCCTCGATGCGCCCGAGTGCGTAGAGTGCGACGCCGCGGCTGTTGTGATAGCGCGCGATCGCCGCATCGCACGCGATGGCGCGCTCGATGAGGCCGACGGCGTCCTCGCTACGGCCGCCCTGATGACGGACGAGGCCGAGCAGGTGCAGCGCTTCCGCGTGATCGGGATGCGCCTCGAGGAGGCGCCGATAAAGCCTGTCGGCTTCCTGCAGGCGCCCAGCGCGATGAGCGTTGACGGCGCTGCGCAGGACCTCGTCGGCGGCACCCGGCGGGCCGGCCCCGCGCGCCGTCACCCCGGAGTGCCCGCGTCGCGCCCCAGCGCCTCGATCAGAGGGGCCAGATGCTTCTCGTAGTGCCGCCAGCGGCCGACCGAACCGGTGTAGATCTTCCGGCGCACCTGATCGTAACTCGCCGTATTGACGACGCGGTCGAGCTCGTAGAAGCGCAAGCAATTCGCATCCCACTCGAGGCCAAGGAAATCGACCATCGCGCGGCTCGTCCCTTCGATGTCGGCGACCAGCCCTTCGTAAGCGACGTCGAGGATCGGCACATCGAGGACCTCGCGCCAGTGCCGCATGAGGCGCGCGTAC
>JAZFVR010000096.1:0-7446 GCA_036447835.1 Alphaproteobacteria bacterium
GATAGCCGCAGCGGCACGGGCTCATGGCGGCGACGAACTGGAAGCGCGAGGGGTAGGTGAAGTGGGCGTTGGCGCGGGCGACCACGGCCTTGCCCGCCTCGAGCGGCTGGCGCAGCGATTCGAGCACGGCGCGCGGGAACTCGGGCAGCTCGTCGAGGAACAGCACGCCGAGATGCGCCAGCGACACCTCGCCGGGGCGCGCCCGCGTGCCGCCGCCGACCATGGCGGCGAGCGACGCCGACTGATGCGGGTCGCGGAACGGCCGGCGCCGCGTGAGGCGGCCGCCGGCGAGTGCACCGGCGATGCTCTGGATCATGCTCACCTCGAGCACCTCGGTGGGCGCCAGCGGCGGCAGCAGGCCGGGCAGGCGCTGCGCGAGCATCGACTTGCCGGCGCCCGGCGGGCCGATCATCAAGAGGTGGTGGCGCCCGGCGGCGGCCACCTCGAGCGCCCGCTTGGCGGTCTCCTGGCCCTTGATGTCGCGCAAGTCGGGATAGCTCGCGGCGTCGTCGGCGAGCACCGGCTCGGGCGGGTTGAGCACCTGGGTGCCCTTGAAGTGGTTGACCAGCGCCAGCAGGCTCGGCGTGGCGAGCACCTCGGGCCCGTTGGCCCACGCCGCCTCGCCGCCGTTGGCGTGCGGGCAGATCATGCCGCGCCCCGCCGCGTTGGCGCCGATCGTCGCCGGCAGCACGCCGGCGACCGGGAGCACCGCGCCGTCGAGGCCGAGCTCGCCGAGCGCCGAGTAGCCGACGACCTCGTCGGCCGGCAGCACGCCCATGGTGACCAGCAGCCCGAGCGCGATGGGCAGGTCGAAATGGCTGCCCTCCTTGAGGAGATCGGCGGGCGCCAGGTTGACGGTGATGCGCTTGGGCGGCAGCGCCAGCCCCAGCGCGCCGAGCGCCGCGCGCACGCGCTCGCGGCTCTCGCCCACCGCCTTGTCGGGCAGGCCGACGACCATGAACACCGGCAGCCCGGCGGCCATGTGCACCTGGACGTCGACCTCGCGCACCTCGATGCCCTGGAACGCGACCGTTGAGATGTGGGCGACCACCCCTCGCGCCTCCTCCCTTAACGCGCGAAACGGGGAGTTTACGAGGCGCGCGGCGCGAACGCCAGCGCGCAGGTGGCGACGGGGAAGTGGCGGGGCGGGAGGTTACCCCCCGACCCGCGCCTCGATCGCGTCCCAGATGCGCGCCTCCAGGTTGACGCCGTCGAAGCGGTCGATCTCCTGGATGCCGGTGGGCGAGGTGACGTTGATCTCGGTGAGCCAGTCGCCGATCACGTCGATGCCGACGAAGATCAGCCCGCGCTCCTTCAAGGCCGGGCCGATGGTCTCGCAGATCTCTCGATCGCGGGCGTTGAGCTCGGCCTTCACCGCCGTGGCGCCGACGTGCATGTTGGCGCGCGCCTCGCCTTGCGCCGGGATGCGGTTGATGACGCCGGCCGCCTCGCCGTCGATGAGGATGATGCGGCGGTCGCCTTGGCGCACCTCGGCCAGATAGCGCTGCACGATGATCGGCTCGCGGTAGAACTCGGTGAACATCTCCAAGAGCGCGCCCAGGTTCTCGTCCTCGGGCGTCAGGTGGAAGACGCCGGCGCCGCCGTTGCCGTAGAGCGGCTTGAGGATGATGTGCCCGTGCTCGGCGCGGAACTCGCGGATCAGATCGCGATCCGAGGTGATCAGCGTCGGCGGCATGAGCGCGCCGAAGTGGTTGACGAACAGCTTCTCGGGCGCGTTGCGCACGTGGACGGGATCGTTGACGACCAGCGTCTTCGGGTGGATGTGCTCGAGGAGGTGCGTCGCCGTGATGTACGACATGTCGAACGGCGGGTCCTGGCGCATCAGCACCACGTCCATGACCGCGAGGTCGACGCGCTCAGGCGGCCCAAGCGTGAAGTGATCGCCCTTCTTGCGGCGCACCGAGAGCGGCCGCGCCCGCGCGGTGACGCGGCCGTCGACGAAGGCGAGGTCGCGCGGCAGGTAATGGAGCAGGCTGTGGCCGCGCGACTGTGCCTCGAGGGCGAGCGCGAACGACGAGTCGGCGTCGATGTCGATGCCCTCGAGGGGGTCCATCTGGATGGCGACGGCGAGGCTCACGGGTGTCTCCCCGGCCCGTCCGCGGCGCGGCGCTCTTCGATCCTCAGCTCGCCGGCGGGGCCTTGAGCCGCACGTGGCTCACCACTTGGCGCACGTGGCGAATGGTGCGGGCGTGGTTGGTGGCGCGCTCGAGTTCGGCGGTGTCCTGGGCGACGCCGATCATGTAGACGACGCCGTTGACGGTCTCGACGTTGTAGTTGATGTCCCTGATCCTCTTGTCGAACAGCAGCTTGCTCTTGAGCTGGGTGCTGATCCAGCTGTCGCGCGCGAAGTCGGCGAGGGTGCTCTTGTCGGTGACCTGGATCTCGTTGATCACCTCCTTGACCCCCGGAGCTTGCCAGGCGAGGCGCACGGCCTCGACGCGGTCGTCGGGGCTGCGCACGACGCCCGTCAGCAGCACCCGGCCCTCGACCACCTCGATCCCGATCGCGCGGTAGAGATCGACGTCCGTCTCGAGCAGCTCGTGGTTGACGTTGGCGTAGATCACCGCGTCGTCGAGGGCGTCGCCGATCGAGCGTTCCTGCGCGGTCGCGACACCGACGGTGGCGGCGCCGCCCACCACCGCGGCGACGCAGCCTTGCAGCGCGAGGGCGGTGAGGGCGACAAGCGGAATTAGCGGGGCGATGACGTGTCTTGGCGTCATGATCCTCGGCCTCCAGGTTGGGGGTGCAACGGCCAAACGGCGCATTTGCCGCAAGGAAGTATCCGAAATCGCAGATTGATGCAACCGGCCCCGCCGATCGACGGCGTTCTTACGACAGGCTCCCGGCGACAGGCTCTCGGCGAGGCCGTCACGCCGGGCCCGTCGAAATCCAAGGGCCGGCATCACGATTCGGTCGTCCGTGAAGGCCGATACCGGCACGGGCGGTGCGGCGAAGCGAAGCGACGGCAAGTTCGGGCCAGGCTTACGGACGCCACGCGTCCTTCATGTGGCGCGGCGGCCGCCAGGCGCGCACGACCATTACGTCGAAGCGCAGGTCGTGGTCGGCGAAGCGCGGCGCCCGCGCCAGGAACGCCGTGGCCGCGCGCTCGATGCGTGCGCGCTGGCGCGCGGTGAGAAGCTCGCCCGTGTCGCCGCTGCGCCGGCCCTTGACCTCGATCACCGCGAGAAGCGTTCCGCGCCGGGCGACGATGTCGATTTCGCCGACGCCGGCGTCGAAGCGGCGCGCCACCACCTGGTAGCCCTGCAGGCGCAGCGACCACACGCACAGCGCTTCGGCGAACCGCCCGAAGCGGTAGGCGCGCCGCCGGGCCGGCGCCGTCATCGCCGGCGCGAAAGGACGAGCGCGCGGGCGTAGAGCCGCCGGCGCGGCAGCCCCGTCGCCGCCGCCACGGCGCTCGCGGCGTCGCGCACCGACTGCGTCGCCAGCGCCGCGCGCAGGCGGGTGTCGACGTCTTCCGCGTCCGGCTCCGCGTTCGCGGGCGGGCCGCCGACGACGACGACGATCTCGCCCTTGGGCGCGCCGGCCTCGTCGTAGTGACGCGCGAGGTCGGCGAGGCTGCCGCGGCGCACCTCCTCGAAGCGCTTGGTCAGCTCGCGCGCCACCGCCGCCGGTCGCGCGCCGAGCACCTCGGCCATGTCGGCGAGAGCGGCGGCGAGCCGGCGCGGCGATTCGAGCATCACGAGCGTCGCCCCGACCCCGGCGATCTCGGCGAGCGCCTTCCTCCGCGCCGCCTTGCGCGGCGGCAGGAAGCCCGCGAACAGGAAGCGGTCGGTGGGTAGCCCCGAGACGGTGAGCGCGGCGATCGGCGCCGAGGCGCCGGGCACCGCCGTCACCGCCAGGCCGCCGGCCAGCGCCTCGCTGACGAGCCTGTAGCCGGGATCGGAAATCAGCGGCGTGCCGGCGTCGGCGGCGAGCGCCACCGCCTCGCCGCGGGCGATGCGCGCGATGAGCTGCGGCCGCGCTCGGCGCGCGTTGTGCTCGTGATACGGCGTCAGGCTGGCGCGCACCCCGTGCATGGCGAGCAGCTTGCCGGTGACGCGCGTGTCCTCGCAGGCGACGACGTCGGCGGCGGCCAGAACCTCGAGCGCGCGGATGGTCACGTCGCCGGCGTTTCCGATCGGCGTCGCGACGAGATAGAGCCCGGCCGCGAGACGGGGCCGTTTACTTCGCTGAGGCGTCTCGCTACCCTGCGGTACCGAACCGTGATGGTTAACGGAGCGTGCTCGTGCGCCGCCCTGAGACTTCGCCCGTGCCTCGATTTTCGCGCCGTCGCGTCGCGCCATGGGGACTCGCTTTCGCCCTCGCGCTGGCGGCCTGCCAGACGACGACGATAACGCCTCGTGCGGCCAACGTTCAAGGCGCGGTGTCGTCGCAGGAGACGTTCCTGGTGCCGCCGCCGCTCGGCGGCGCGCCGCCGGCGGCGGCTGGTCTGCCCGCGGTCGGGCCCGGCGTCTCGCCGTTCGCCGAGTTCCCGGCACCCGACGGAGTCGATCCCGAGCTGCCGCCGGGTCCGATTTCGGTGGCGCTGCTGCTGCCGCTATCCGGACCGTCGGGCGGCCTCGGCGCCGCCATGCTCGACGCCGCGCAGATGGCCCTGTTCGACGTCGGCGCCACCGAGATCGTGCTGTTGCCCAAGGACACCGAAGGCACGCCCGACGGCGCGCGGCGCGCCGCCGACGCGGCGCTCGCCGACGGCGCCGCGCTCATGCTCGGGCCGCTTTTCAGCGGCTCGGTCGCCGCGGTCGCGCCGTTGGCCGAGGTCGCTGGCATCAACGTCGTCGCCTTTTCGTCGGACCGCAAGGTCGCCCGCCCCGGCGTCTTCGTCATGGGGTTCCTGCCCGAACAGCAGGTCGAGCGCGTCGTCACCTTCGCCACCGAGCACGGGTTCGAACGTTTCGCCGCGCTTGCCCCGGCGAGCAACTACGGGCAAGCGGCGGTGCAGGAATTGCGCCGGGTGACTGTGGCGACGATGACCGACGTCGTCGAGATCGTGTTCTTCCCGCCCGACGTCCGGGCGGCGTCCGACGTCGCCGACATGGTCCGCGTCTTCGTCAACTACGACCAGCGGCGTCAGGAACTGCTCGCCCAGCGCGCCGAGCTCGAGGCGCGCGACGACGAGGTCTCGCGCGAAGCGCTGCGCCGGCTCGAAAGCCTCGACACCCTGGGCGAGGTCCATTTCGATTCGGTGCTGGTGCCCGAGGGAGGTGTCAGGCTGCTCACCGTCGTCCCGCTGCTGCCGTTCTATGACGTCGATGCGACCGAGGTGCAGCTGCTCGGCACCGCGCAATGGGAATCGGCGGTGGCCGAACGGGAGCCGTCGCTTTTCGGTGGCTGGTTCGCGGCGCCGCCACCCGAGGCGCGCAGCGAGTTCGAGGCGCGCTACCGGAAGATCTACGGCCGCCAGCCGCCGCGTATCGCCACGCTCGCCTACGACGCCGTGGCGCTCGCCAGCGCGCTGGCCCGCGCCTCGGGCGAGGCGGGATTCGATGCCGGGCTGTTGACCAACGAGGGCGGCTTCCGCGGCGTCGACGGCCTGTTCCGCTTCTCCCCCGACGGCACCAACGAGCGCGGGCTCGCCGTGCTCGAGGTCACGCGCAACGGCCTCGTCACCATCAGCAGCGCACCGAAGAGCTTCATCGGGTACTGAATACGCAAAGTCCCGAATCTCGCGACTTCGGCTCGCGTTCAAAGGCCGTTTGTTCCTTGGCCACGCAGGCCAATTATCGTTACACAAGGCTTGGCCGCATAGGCGGCGGGCCTTGGGGGTGGGCCCCGGGTATCAAAACGGCCCGTTCGATTTGCTACCCGGTATCGGGCTGGCGGTCCGCCGGCATGTTCAGGCGACCAATGCGGCGAGCACCGCGTCGAGCACGCGGCGGCCGGCCGGCGTGGCGCGCACCCCGGCCGCGTCGACCTCGACGAAGCCGCCGTCGATCAGGGGCTCGAGGCGGTCGCGCGCGAGGACGGCGTCGAGGTCGCGACCGGTACGGGCGCGGAAGCGGTCGCGGGAAACGCCCTCGGTGAGACGCAGGCCCATCATCAGCACCTCGCGGGCGCGCTCGTCGGCGTCCACGGGCGCGCTCTCGCGGGTGCCGTGGCCGGCGCGCCCGGTCTCGGCGAGCCAGCGCTCGGGCGTGCGAATCTGGTGCGTCGCGAGGATGACGCCGCCGGCGCTCAAGCGGCCGTGGGCGCCGGGGCCGACGCCGACGTAGTCACCGGCGCGCCAGTAGGTGAGGTTGTGGCGCGATTCGGCGCCGGGCGCGGCGTGGTTCGACACTTCGTATGCCGGAAGACCGGCGGCGTCGCACATCTCTTGCGTCGCGTCGTAGAGCGCCGCCGCGGCGTCGTCGCCGGGCAGCGCCAGCTCGCCGCGCCGGGCGCGGGCGTGGAACGCGGTGCCCGGCTCGAGCGTGAGCTGATAGAGCGACAGATGGTCGGCGGCGAGCGCCAGCGCCGCGGCGAGCTCGGCGCGCCACGCCGCGATGCCCTGCCCGGGCCGCGCGTAGATCAGGTCGAAGGAGAGGCGCGGAAAGCACGCCCGCGCGGTCTCGATGGCGGCGCGCGCCTCGGCCGCATCGTGGCCGCGGCCGAGGAAGGCGAGCGCCTCATCGTTCAGTGACTGAACACCGAGCGAGAGGCGGTTGACGCCGGCGGCGCGGTAGCCGGCGAAGCGGTCGGCCTCGACCGAGGTCGGGTTGGCCTCGAGGGTGATCTCGGCGTCGCCGGCGAGAGACCAGTTGCACGCGATGCGCTCGATCAGCGCGGCGACGGTCGCGGGCGCCATCAGCGATGGCGTGCCGCCGCCGAAGAACACGCTGGTGACGCTGCGCCCGGGCACAAGCGCCGCGAAATGGTCGATCTCGGCGATCAAACCGGCACGCCAGCGCGCCTCGTCGACGGTCTCGCGCACGTGGCTGTTGAAGTCGCAATACGGGCACTTCGCGAGGCAGAACGGCCAGTGGACATAGACGCCGAGGGTGGAATCGTCGACCGCCGGCGCTGTGCGTTGCGGCGCCGCGGCGCTCATTCTTCGCACTCCGTCGCGGTGAAGCACGCGGCGATGAGCCTGGCGAAGGCGCGGGCGCGATGGCTGATGCGGTGCTTGTTCGCGGGTGCCATCTCGCCGAAGGTCTCTTCGTAGCCGTCGGGAAGGAAGATCGGATCGTAGCCGAAGCCCTGGGTGCCGCGCGGCGGGAACACGAGGCGGCCGTCGATGCGGCCCTCGAAGGTCTCGCAGTGAGCGTCGGGCCAGGCCAGCGCGAGCACGGCGACGAAACAGGCGCTGCGGTCGGGGTTGTCGCCCAGCTCGGCCTCGACGCGGCGCATCGCAGCCGCGAAGTCCCGTTGCTGCGAGCTGCCGCCGGGTTCGGCCCAGCGCGCCGAGTGGATGCCGGGCCGGCCGCC
>JAZFVR010000097.1:0-5233 GCA_036447835.1 Alphaproteobacteria bacterium
CGTATGGCGCTTCCTGGCGTAGGCCAGCATCTCGTCCGAGATGTCGACGCCCCACGCGGCGCAACCCGTGGTCTCTTGCAGCGCGATGATGTAATCCCCGGTGCCGCAGCCGATGTCGAGCACGCGCGTGCCGGCGCCGACGCTGCCTCCTTCGATCAGCCGCTCGAGCACCGTCGGCGCGACTCCGCGGTGGCGCGCGTAGTGGGCGGCGGCCTCGCGATCGTAGGTGAACCCGTGGGGCTTCGACACCGGCCGCGCCGCTCCCCTAGAACTTCTCGACCCAGGGGCGGAGATCGAGCTCCTGGGTCCAGACGCTGCGGTGCTGCTCGTGCAGGGTATAGTACGCCTCGGCGATGGCGTCGGGGGCGAGCAGTGCGTCGGGGCCGCGCTCCTTGGCCAGCTCGGCGTAGTAGGGTCCGTCGATCTGGCCGTCGATGATGACGTGGGCGACGTGGACGCCCTTGGGCCCCAGCTCGCGCGCCATCGATTGCGCCAGCGCGCGCTGGCCGAACTTGCCCACCGCCAGGTTGAAGAAGCCGGCGCTGCCGCGCAAGCTCGCCGTCGCCCCGGTGAAGATGATCGTGCCCGAGCCGCGCTTCGCCATCGCCTTCGCCGCCTCGCGCCCGACGAGGAATCCGCCGAGGCAGCCGGTTCGCCAGCAGCGCTCGAAGTCCTCGGCGCTCGCCTCGAGGATGCTCGCGCGCTGGTACGTCCCGGCGTTGTAGACGACGAGGTCGGGCTTGCCGAGCTCGTCGCGCACGTGCTCGAACAGGCCGACGACCGCGGCCTCGTCGGTGGCGTCGAGCGAATAGGCGCGCGCCGTGCCGCCGGCGCCCTCGATCATGGCGGCGAGCGGGTCGGTCGCCTCGTTGCCGCGAGCGGCGAGCGCCACGCTCATGCCCTCCTTGGCGAAGCGGCGCCCCAGCGCCGCCCCCAATCCCCCGCCGACGCCCACCACCAGGGCGATTTGTTTTTCGCTCATCTGTTCACTCCCACACTGCTTCGTTCGTTGCCGTTAGCGTGGCACGGGAACCGTCGCAACCTCAAGCGCCGCGAGAAAACGACCCGCGTCGGCGAAGTCGTCGATCACATGGCTCGCGCCTTCGGCACGAAGCCGCGTCGCGCGCTCGCCCTCGCCGATGCCGACGAAAGCAAGGCCGAGCCGTGCTGCCGTGCGCGCATCCCACACCCCATCGCCGACGCTGACGATGCGCGCGAACCCTTCGGCGCCGTGCCGCTCGCGCGCCCGCTCGATCGCCGCACTGACGATGCCGTCGCGCGACGGACCGTCCTCTCCGTAGGCTGCAGGCAGCCCCTCGACGTCGAGC
Organism: Alphaproteobacteria bacterium; assembly: GCA_036447835.1. Classification (GTDB taxonomy): domain Bacteria; phylum Pseudomonadota; class Alphaproteobacteria; order JAAXGF01; family JAAXGF01; genus JAZFVR01. Next base: position 1,329 of record JAZFVR010000097.1, read on the forward strand.
CCCGAGCGACCAAGCTTGAGACGCGCACAGGCGCGCCACGCGCCGGTGGCGAGCGCCGCCGCCCATTGGCTGTCCGCCGTCAACTGCCGCAGCACCTCGGCAGCGCCGGCAAGCGCAGGGTAGGCATCGGCACGCTCTGCCGCCGCATCGAGCAGTTCGACGAACCGCGCCTCGAAGCGCGCGATCTCGTCGGCGCGCGGCGCGCGGGCGAACCGCTCGCGGACGATTTGCTCGATGAGGCCGGGATCGGTGGCGTGGTCGTAACGCGCCCAGTCGGTGTCGATGTCCTCGATGCCGTACACGTCGGCGAAGGTCTGGACGAAGCAGGCGCCGTCCGCGTCCATGCTGTGCACCAGCGTGCCGTCGACGTCGAAGACCACGAGCTTGCGCGGTGGCACCCCTCTTGGCCCCGTCCCTTACTCCGCCGCGCTCGCCCGTGCGCCGGGCTTGCGGAAGGCGGCGAGGAGGTCGGCCTCGCGCACCTTGGCGGCCTCGATGTGCCGAGCCTTGACGTGGCCGAAGCCGCGGATGTGCTCGGGCACGCCCGCGATCTCGACGGCGAGCGCGTGGTTGTCGTGGGTGAGGCCTGAGAGCAGTTCGTCGATCACCTTCTCGTAGGCGTCGATCAGCCCGCGCTCGCTGCGCCGCTCCCGAGTGTAGCCGAAGGGATCGAGGCGCGTGCCGCGCAGGAATTTCAGCCGCGCGAGGACGCGGAAGGCGGTCATCATCCAGCGCCCGTACGCCGACTTGAGCGGCACGCCCGTGTCGGGATCGGTCCTGGCGAACAGCGGCGGCGCCAGGTGGAAGCGGAGCCTGTAGTCGCCCTCGAACTGCGAGGCGATTTGTTGCTCAAACGCGCCGTCGGCGAACAGCCGCGCCACCTCGTACTCGTCCTTGTAGGCGAGCAGCTTGAAGTACGCGCGCGCCACCGCCTCCGTCAGGCCGGTGAGGCCCCTGGCCGTCTCGGCCTCGGCCGCGCGCACACGGCCGACGAGGTCGGTGTAACGCCCGGCGTAGGCGGCGTTGTGATATCGGGTGAGCTCGCCGACGCGGCGTTCGATGATCTCGTCGAGGCTCGCCGAGAGGCGCCGGTCGTCGGCAGCCGCAGGCGCCGCCTCGGCCGCGCGCGCCTCGACGAAGGCGCGGTCATGCGCCGCGACGCGGCCCCAGTGGAAGGCGCGCTTGTTGGCCTCGACGGCGACGCCGTTGAGCTCGACCGCGCGCGCGATCGCCGCGGCGCTCAACGGGATCAGCCCCTTCTGCCAGGCGTAGCCGACGAGGAACAGGTTGGTGGCGATCGAATCGCCGATCAGCGCCGTGGCGAGACCGGTGGCGTCGATGAAGTCGGCGCCGCCGGGCCCGGTGGCCTCGGCGACGAGGCGGCGCAGCTCCTCGCCCGGGAAAGCGAGGTCGGGCTTGCGCGTGAACTCGCCGGTCGGCGATTCGTGGCTGTTGACGATCGCCCGGGTCGCGCCGGCGTCGATCTTGGCGAGCGAATCGAAGCCCGCGGCGACGACGAGGTCGCAGCCGAGCACGAGCCTGGCGCCGCCGGCGGCGATGCGCGCGGCATGGAGTTCGTCGGTGTGCGCGGCGATGCGGATGTGGCCGGTCACCGCGCCGTACTTCTGGGCGAGCCCGATCATGTCGAGCACCGAGACGCCCTTGCCGTCTAGGTGCGCCGCCATGCCGAGGAGCGCGCCGACGGTGACCACGCCCATGCCGCCGACGCCGGTGACGAGGATGCCGTAAGGCTCGTCGAGCGCCGGCAGTTGCGGCTCGGGCACCTCGGGCAGCGCCGCCTCGCCGTCCGCCGCCTTCGGCTTGCGCAGGCGCCCGCCCTCGACGGTGACGAAGCTCGGGCAGAAGCCCTTGAGGCAGGAGAAGTCCTTGTTGCACGACGACTGGTCGATGGCGCGCTTGCGCCCGAACTCGGTCTCGAGCGGTACCACCGAGAGGCAGTTCGACGCCACGCCGCAGTCGCCGCAGCCCTCGCAGACGCGGGTGTTGATGGCGACGCGCTGCGCCGGGTCGGGGATCAGCCCGCGCTTGCGCCGGCGCCGCTTCTCGGTGGCGCAGACCTGGTCGTAGATCAGCGCCGAGACGCCGGGCAGCTCGCGCAGCTCGCGCTGCACGCGGTCGAGCGCGTCGCGGTGGTGCAGCGTCACGCCGGCTGCGAAGCGCGTGCCGCGCGCGTACTTGCCGGTGTCGTCGGCGACCACGGCGATGCGCTTGACGCCTTCGCCGTAGAGCTCGTGGGTGATCTGCGGCACCGACAGCGGCCCGTCGACCGGCTGGCCGCCGGTCATGGCGACGGCGTCGTTGTAGAGGATCTTGTACGTGATGTTGACGTTGGCCCCGACCGCGGCGCGGATCGCCAGGAGGCCCGAGTGGAAGTAGGTGCCGTCGCCGATGTTCTGGAACACGTGGCGCGTCGCGGTGAACGGCGCCTGGCCGATCCACGTCGCGCCTTCCGCCCCCATCTGGGTGAAGGTGTCGGTGTCGCGCTCCATCCACAGCGCCATGTAGTGGCAGCCGATGCCGGCCAGCGCGCGGCTGCCCTCGGGCACGCGGGTCGAGGTGTTGTGCGGGCAGCCCGAGCAGAAGTAGGGCAGGCGCTCGATCGGCGCGCCGACGCCCTCGAGCGCCGCCTCCTTCGCCGCGAGGAAGGCGAGGCGCTCGTCGATGCGCGCGCTCGTATGGTAGCGGGCGATGCGGTCCGCGATGACGCGCGCGATGCGCGCCGGCGTCAACTCGTCGTTCGACGGCAGGATCCACGCGCCGCTCTCGTCGTGCTTGCCGACGACCCGTGGCCGACGGTCATCGGGGAGGTCGTAGAGCAGGTCCTTGATCTGCGGCTCGATCAACGCGCGCTTCTCCTCGACCACGAGGATCTCCTCGAGCCCGTCGGCGAAGCGCCTGATCCCCTCGGGTTCGAGCGGCCAGGTCATCGCCGGCTTGTAGAGGCGCAGGCCCGCTTCGGCGGCGAGCGCCTCGTCGATGCCGAGGTCGTCGAGCGCCTGGCGCACGTCGAGGAACGACTTGCCCGCGGTGACGATGCCGAGCCGCGGCCGGGGTGCGTCGATGATCACCCGGTCTAGGCCGTTGGCGCGGACGAAGGCGCGGGCCGCCTCGAGCTTGTGCTCGTGCAGGCGGCGCTCCTGGTCGAGCGGCGGGTCGGGCCAGCGGATGTTGAGGCCGCCCACGGGCATGGCGAAATCTTCGGGCAGCGCGATGGTCACACGCCCCGGATCGACCGACACCGAGGCCGAGGTGTCGACCGTCTCGGCGACGGTCTTGAAGCCGACCCACAGGCCCGAGTAGCGCGACAGCGCCCAGCCGTAGAGGCCGAGATCGAGGAACTCCTGCACGCCGGCCGGGTTGAGCACCGGGATCGAGGCGTCGACGAAGGCGAACTCGCTCTGGTGCGGCAGCGTCGACGACTTGCAGGTGTGGTCGTCGCCGGCGAGCGCGAGCACCCCGCCGAGCGCCGCGGTGCCGGCGTTGTTGGCGTGCTTGAGCGCGTCGCCCGAGCGGTCCACCCCCGGCCCCTTGCCGTACCACATGGCGAAGACGCCGTCGTAGCGCGCGCCGGGAAACAGGCCCACCTGCTGGCTGCCCCAGGCGGCGGTCGCCGCGAGGTCCTCGTTGACCCCGGGCACGAAGTGGATTTGGTTCTCCTCGACGAAGCGTTTGGCGCGCCACAGCTCGCGGTCGAGCCCGCCCAAGGGCGAGCCGCGGTAGCCCGAAATGAAACAGGCGGTATTGAGCCCGGCCGCCGCGTCGCGCCGGCGCTGCATCATCGGCAGGCGCACCAGCGCCTGCGTGCCGGTGAGGAAGACGCGGCCCTCCTCGAGCGCGTAGCGGTCGTCGAGCGTGACTTCGCCGAGGGTGGCCGGGGCGAGGGT
>JAZFVR010000098.1:0-10104 GCA_036447835.1 Alphaproteobacteria bacterium
GCTGGTAGAGGTCGAACGTCTTGAGGCGCAGCACCTGTATGGGCACGGGGTCCCAATAGCGCAGCAGAACCATGGCGACGGTCATGACGAACGCCACCAGGTATGGCAGCCGCTTCTCTCTCATCCGCGCGTTCTCGCCTCTGCCAAGTTATCGGCGGCGCCGGGGGGCATCGGCGAGTAAATCGCCGGCGTCCGATTCAGCACATATTAACTAACAGCCATTAATCATTAATTTTGCGTTAGTAAACGGCTCGTAGGAACCCCTGCCGTGCCGGCACCCGTTGTTCGCGTCGGCTTCGTTTTCAATTGCCTATCTTAACCAAACTTGCCCAAATACCATCATGGAAGCGCCGCGGCCCCACGCTTGGCTCAAGCCCATTCTGAAGCCATTGCGCCCCGTCTTCCGCGAGGTCGTGTTGATGTCGCTGTTCATCAACATCCTGGCGCTGGCGCTGCCCGTGTTCATCCTCCAGGTCTACGACCGGGTGGTGTTCTATCAGGGGCTCAGCACGCTCTATGCTCTGGTCATCGGCGTGTCGATCGCCATCGCCTTCGACTTCCTGCTGCGCCAGGCCCGCGCCCGCATGCTTCAGCGCGCGGCCGTGCGCATCGACGCCGGTCTCGGCGAGAAGGTGTTCGAAAAGCTGGTGTCGCTGCCGCTCGTCACGCTCGAGCGCCGGCCCGCCAGCTACTGGCACACGCTGTTCCGCGACGTCGATACGATCCGCAACGTCTATTGCGGCTCGACCGCGGTGCTCGCCGCCGACCTGCCGTTCGTCGCCCTGTTCGTGGCCTTGATCTTCGTCATCGCGGCCCCCATCGCCTGGGTCGTGGCGTTGGTGATTCCGGTCTTCCTGCTCCTCGCCCTGCGCTCGGGGCACGTGATGCGGAGCGCGACGGGAGACGAACGCCAGGCCAGCATGGGTCGCGACACCCTGATCGCAGAAATGCTCGCCGGGCGGGCGACGGTCAAGGCCCTGGCGCTCGGCGCGAGCTTCAGGCCGCGATGGGAGGACAGCCACGCGACGACGATCGAGCGTTCGTTCGCGCGTGGCAGCAAGGGCGACGGCTACGTCAATGCCGGCGTCGTGCTCGCCGCGCTCACCACCGTCGCGCTCACCGGCTTCGGCGCCCTCGCCATTCTCGACCAGAAGCTGACCATCGGCGCGCTCATCGCCACCAACATGCTCAGCAACCGCATCGTCTCACCGTTCAACCAGCTCGTCGGCGCGTGGCGCTACTTCGCCCAGTACCGCCAGGCGTTGACGCGCCTCAGCGAGGCGTTCGCCCTACCCGGCGAGCGCGCCGAGAGCGAGATCGCCCTGGCCCGCCCGACGGGCGAGCTGACCCTCGATAACGTCCGTTTCTCGTACGATTCCGCGCGGCCGCCGGTGGTCGACGGTGTCGGGCTCCAGATCAAGCCGGGCGGCATAGTCGGTGTGGTCGGCAACAACGGCAGCGGCAAGACGACGCTCCTGAAGCTGTTGCAGGGGTTGTACCCGCCGAGCGAGGGCCGCGCGCTTCTCGACGGCGCCGACGTGAGCCAGTTCACGCGCCGCGAGCTCGCCGCCTGGATCGGCTACGTGCCGCAGGAATGCGTCCTGTTCGCGGGCAGCATCCGCGACAACATCGCCATCGGCCACCCCGACGCCAGCGACGACGAGATCATCGCCGCGGCGCGGCTCGCCGGCACCCATGATTTCGTCGTCGACCTGCCCGACGGCTACGCCACCGACGTCGGCGAATCGGGCTCGCTGCTCTCGGGTGGCGAGCGCCAGTGCATCGCCATCGCCCGGGCTTTCCTTAACGACCCGCCGGTGCTGCTGCTCGACGAGGTGGCGAGCAACCTCGACCACGCGGCGCAGACGACGCTGCGCGAGAACCTGGTCAAGCTGGCGCCCGACCACACCATCGTGCTCGTCAGCCACGCCCCGCCGCTCCTCTCGGCGTGCAGCCACATCGTCGTGCTCGACCACGGCAAGGTGCGTGTCGCCGGCCGGGCGCGCGACGTGCTGCCGCAATTGATGGGCGGCGCCCCCAAGCCGGTGGTGCGCGAGGCCGGGGAATGAGCCGCCTCGAAGAGGTCGTCCAACGGACGCCGATATCGTTGCACCTGGTGGTGTGGCTCGTCATGTCGCTGCTCGTCTCACTCGGCGTGTGGGCCTACTCGGCCGAGCTCGAGGAGGTCGCCATCGCCGTCGGCGAGGTCGTGCCCCAGGGTCAGGTCAAGGTGATCCAGCACCTCGAAGGCGGCATCATCGAGAAGATCTACGTGCTCGAAGGCGATGTAGTGAAGGCGGGCGACCCGCTGGTGCAGCTCGACCTCACGTCGTCGGGAGCCCGGCGCGAGGAGCTCGCGGTGCGCCTCGACGCGCTGTTGCTCAGCCGCGCCCGCCTCACCGCCGAAGCGCACGGCAAGAAGCCGGTGTTCCCGAAGGAGGTGGCGGAGCGCCGGGCCGATCTGGCGGCCAACGAGCGCAACGCTTTCGCGGCGCGCCAGGCCGAGCTCAACAGCGGCATCAAGGTGCTCAAGAAGCAGGCCCTTCAGCGAGAGCTCAACATCGTCGAGCTCAAGACCCGGCGCGAAGCCCTCGTCAACGATCTCGGGCTGGCCCGCGAGGAGCTCGCCATGTCGAGCGAGCTGCTCAAGGATGAACTCACGCCGAAGATCGACCATCTCAAGCTGCGGCGCGAGGTCGAGGAGCTCGAGGGCGAGATCAAGACGCTCGATTCGGGCATACCGCGCGTCGAGGCGGCGCTCGCCGAGGCCCGCGAGCGCCTCAACGAGGAGCGGCTCAAGTTTCGCCGGATCGCCCTCGACGAGCTCGGCCCGGTCGAGGTCGCCATCGCCCAGACGCGCGAGACCCTCGCCAAGGCGACCGACGAGGTGTTGCGCACCGAGATTCGCAGCCCCATCGACGGCGTGGTCAAGAGCCTGCGCTACCACACCATTGGCGGTGTCGTCCGCGCCGGCGAGCCGATCATGGAGATCGTGCCGAGCCAGGACAGCCTCGTCATCGAGGCGCGGCTCAATCCCACCGACGTCGGCTATGTGGGCGTCGGGCAGCCGGCGGTGGTGAAGATCAGCACCTATGATTTCGTGCGCTACGGCGGCCTCGACGCCGAGATCATCTACCTTTCCGCCGATTCGCTCACCGACAGCGACGGGCAGACCTATTTCCGGGTCGTCGCGCGCACCGACAAGACCTATCTCGGCGAAAACCCCGGCGATCTGCCGATCGCGCCCGGGATGCAGGCGACGGTCGACATCCATACCGGCAGCAAGTCGGTGATCAGCTACCTGCTCAAGCCTGTTCTCAAGCTCAAGAGCGAGGCGTTCCGCGAGCGCTGACGGCCGGCTCAGCCCTGGCTGGTGGCGAGGCGCCGCGCGATCTCGGGCATGAGTTCGGCGTCGACGTTGGCGAAGGCGAGGCGCAGATAGGGCTCCTGCCCGGCGCCGAACATGCTGCCCGGCAGGCACAGCAGATTTTGCTCCTCGGCCAGGCGGCGCGCCACCTCGGCCCCGGCGGCACCGGGGAACGGGTGGCGAAGGTAGGCGAAGAACCCCCCGACGCTGACCAGTTCGTAGGCGAGATCGTTGTGCCGGAACGCCTCGCGCAAGGCGACGGCGCGACCCCGCATCAGCGCCCGCATCTCGCGCCGCCACGGGCCCAGCCGTTCGAGGCCGTAGAGCGCCGCCTCCTGGCCGATGCGCGGCGCGCAGATGGCGACGCAGTCCATCGCCTTGGCGATCTCGCCGAGGAGGTCGGACCCGCACGCCACTGCGCCGACACGATAGCCGGTGAGCGCATAGACCTTGGAGAAGCTGTACAGGTGGACCAGCGTTCCCGGCCAGTCAGCGCGCCGGAAAAGCCCGTGCGGAGGAGCATCGCCGGCGAGGAAATCACGGTAGGTCTCGTCGATAACCAGCGCGACGTCGTGCTGCCGCGCGAGCTCGAAGAAGGCGTCGATCACCTCGGGCGGGTAGACCGCGCCGGTCGGGTTGTTGGGGGTGACCAGCACGATCGCCCGCGTGTGCCGGGTGATCCGCGCCGCGGCATCGCCCACGTTGGGAACGCCGCCCTCTGCAGCCCGCAGCGGCAGGTGCACGGCGCGCAGGCCGAGCATGTCGAGCCACATTTGGTGGTTGAAGTAGTAGGGTGCCGGCACGATCACCTCGTCGCCGGCCCGCGCCAGCGCCATCAGCGCGAGGCAGAACGCCTGATTGCAGCCGGCGGTGATGCACAGCTGGTCCGCCGCGACGACGCCGCCGTAGACCGCTCGCATGTCGGTCGCGAGCGCCGCGCGCAGCGTCGGCAAGCCCTCGATCGCGGTGTAGCGCGCCATCTCGGGCCGGCCGAGCATGCCGGCGAGGTGGTCGCTCAATTCCGGCGGCGGCGGGTAGCTGGGCTCCCCCTGGGCGAGGTCGATCAGGGGCTTGTCGGCGGGGAATGTCCGTCCCGCGATCCACGCCTTCGCCTCGGCTATGGGCGGCACGGCGACGGCGCCGACCAGCGGATTGATGCGGTGGGACATGGGTGACTCTCACCTGCCTTCGCTCTCGCGTCGCGCATCATCGCCCTTGCGCCTTCCGCCCGTCAACCGGCGCTTCGGCCCTCCTCGGGGCTCGATCGGTGCCTGGCAAGGCGTGTATAGTGGGGCCATAGGAACGCCCGCGACAGGACGGAGAGCCATGAACAACGCCTCGCGTCAGGCCCGCATCGACCTCGCCGCCGCCTACCGGCTCGCGGTGATGCACGATTTCCACGAGGGCATCTGCAACCACTTCACGCTGGTGCCGCCCGACCGGGACGATTGCTTCCTGATCATCGCCCACGGCACCCACTGGGCGGAGGTAACGGCGAGCAACCTTCTGCTCGTCGACCACGACGGCGGCGTGCTCGAAGGCGACGGCCGGCCCGAGGCCTCGGCGCTGTGCATCCATGGCACCATCCACCGGGCGCATCCCGACGCCCGCTGCGTGCTGCACACGCATATGCCCTACGCAACGGCGCTGGCGATGATCGACGGCGGCCGTCTCGAGCCGGCACACCAGACGGCGATCCGTTTCCTCGATCGGGTCGCGTACGACGATGCGTTCAGCGGCCTCGCGCTCGACGCCGGCGAGGGCGAGCGCATTGCCGCGGCGCTGGGCGACAAAACCGTGCTTTTCCTCGCCAATCACGGAGTCATCGTCGTCGGCCCGACCGTTGCCCAGGCGTACGATGCGCTCTATTACCTCGAGCGTGCCTGCCAGTTGCAGGTGCTGGCGATGTCGACCGGACGGCCGCTCAAGCACGTGCCGTCCGAAATCGCCGAGCGCACGGCGGGCGAGTACGTCAACGAGGCCCCGTTCTCGGAAATCCATTTCGCCGCGCTCAAGCGCGTGCTCGACCGCACGCACCCCGACTACGCGGCGTAATCAGCCCACGCGCTGGCTGAAATCTATTCGAAGACGAGGGCGCAGAAGGCGCCGCGCGTTCTCAATCGCGAGCACAGGCCGCGTGCCGCGGCCTCGTTGCCCACCGGCCCCGCAATCACGCGATAGAACACGCCCATGCCGGGGCCGAGGTCGACCCGGACGAGGTCGTAGCCGAACCCATCGAGGATGTCGGCGAAATTTTCCCATGCCTCTTCGCGGCCTTTCCGCGCCATCTTCGGCGTGCGGAACGATGCCAGGTGCAGCTTGACGCCCGAGGCGGGCGACGACGCCGCGGGTTCGGGTGCGGGCCCGGGCCCGGGCTGCACTGCGACGAGCGTGGTTTCGGCGCGCGCCGGCGCCTCCTCCTCCGCCCCGTCGACGGCGGGGACGAGCATCATCGGCGCGTTCGGCGTGCCCTCTTCGGCCCGTGCCGCGGCGGCACTAACCGACGATGACAGGGCGCGGAGATCGTCGGTGATCTTCATGAGATTGGCGAATACCGCCTTGACGGTGCCGCTCGAGAGAGAAACCTCGTCGCCGCCTCCCGATTTGGCCCGGCCCGCATTCCCGAGATGCGCGAGCCGTTCGCGAGCCAGCGCCGCGAGCGCCGCGCGCTCGGTGGGCTCGACGCCGACCGTCGCGTTCTTCTCGCTGCCCCGGCTCGCGATGACCTCGGTGTAGATCGCGCGGGCGCGCGCAACGTTGCCGCTGCGCTCGTAGATGGCGCCAAGCGTCATCAACGCATACCCGTTGTCGGGGTTGAATTCGAGCGCCTCGCGCGCGCGCTCGCGAGCGTATTTGAGATCGCCCATGACGTACGCGCCGGCGCTGCTGTCGACCAGGCGCATGTCCTTGGGCGCGCCAGCACAACCGCCGAGCGACACCGCAACAGCGAATGAGACGGCGGCGATTGAACTTCGAAACCTCCGCTTCCGGGTCAGGCCGAGTTCCCTTCTGCCCATCGAGGCATCCCCCCTCTCGCGCGTAGCGGCGATCATGGCGCAACATATAGTACCACCGCACGGGACTAGCAACAACATCTACAATGCGCGATCCGCCGCGAAAAGACACGCACGGTTAATCGGGCATTAACCAACAACGGATACAAAGTCGAACGACGGCGCTGATTTGTCCGTGACGCCGGGTCCGCATTCAGCGGCGTTCGGCTTGTGCCCGGCAATAATCTCAGTCGCCGGCGCCGACCGCCGAAGCAGGGGCAACATGATGCGTAGATTTCTGGCAAAGCCAGCCTATGTCGTTATCGCTGGTTCAGTGACCGCAGGCGCGATCGCGGTCTCGACGATCTTTCTCGCGGACATAAACTACCTCACCGGTGCGAAGACGGGCGAAAGAGACATCGTGTTCATCACGGATAGCGACTGCGCCGGAACGCCGGCGGCGGGCCAGCCCATGGACGCCGGCTGCGCCGGCAGCAGCGACGTCGTCGTTGCGACGGCGGCGACAAACGGCATCGCGGCGGCGCCCGACCCGGAAATCGCCTTCGTCGGCAGCGCCGAACCCGCGCCTGCGACCGAGACCGCCATGAGTTCCAGGCGACTCGCGAATGAGATGGTGTCTGCCGCGGGCATTTCGCGGCCCAGGATGGAGCCGTCGACAACGCCTGTATCGAGCCTCGCGGCCTGGGACGGACCGACGCCCGTCACCGGACCGCGGCCGTTGCCGCATCGCATCGCCGCGCCCGAGGCCCCGCCATGGCCGCTGCCGGAGCCGCAGCCGCAGCCGGCAACCGCGACGATCGGGGAGCCGGAGAGCCGCAAGGCCACCTACCTGGTCGTCGCCAGCTACCGCCTGGCCGAGAACGCCGATCGCCTGACCAAGCGATTGTACGAGCTTGCACCGACGATCACCGCAGCGGTGATCGATGGCAAGATCTTCTTCCGTGTCGTTATGGGGCCCTACACGGGCGCAGAGATCGCCGCGGTGCGCGCGCGACTTGCCGCCGAGGGTCTCACCGACAGCTGGGCGATCAGCCTTTGCACCGCGGACCTTAGCGCCCCGCCCTGCGCGATCCCGGGTAAGTCGGCCGGCGCCCCGGCGTCATCCGACATCGCGATCACCGAGCCGATCAAGCCGGCGCCGGCCCAGTAAACCGCACGCTCTCTCGTCTTTGCGCGACCCCTTCCCGCACCGCTCAGTACTCCACCGGCAGGGGATCGAGGCTGCGCCAGAGATACCAGGTGGCGACCGAGCGCCACGGTTGCCACGGCGCGGCGACGCTCTTCATCTCGTCCCTGTCGAGCTTCCCTTCGCCGCGGTAATGAAGCCCCATCGCGCGCTGCAGGCCGATGTCGTCGACGGGGAGCACGTCGGGGCGCATCATGTTGAACATCAAGAACATCTCGGCGGTCCAGCGGCCCACGCCCTTGACGGTGGTGAGCTCCTCGATCGCCTGCTCGTCGGCCATGGCCGCCCAGCGCGACGGCTCGATCGCGCCGGAAACGAAATGACCGGCGAGGTCCTTGAGATAGCGCTGCTTCTGCCGCGAGAGCCCGCAGCCGAGCATGACGTCTTCGGCCGCGCCGTCGACGTTCTCCTGGCTCATCCCGCCGAGCGCGTCTTCGAGCTTCTGCCACACGCTCGACGCCGCCTTGACCGAAATCTGCTGGCCGACGATCGAGCGCGCAAGCGTGCCGAACGGATCCTCGCGGCATACCAGCCGCTCGCGCGGATAGGCGGCGATGATACGGGCGAGGACGTCGTCGCTGGCGCAGAGATGGGCGACGGCTTGCGGCCAATAATCAGGGCTCATGTCGCGTCGGCAGCGTCCCGGAGCTGAGGCCTACGCCAACCGCTTGCGCGGCGGCGGGTGGCGACGCATCATATTGCGCGCGGTCATGCCTAAAGATCAACCCGCACCAGCCCGTCCCATGAGATCGCTCGCCCTCGCCCTGCTCGGTATTGCGGTCGTCATCGCCCGCCCGCTGCCGGCGCGCGCCGACTTCCCCGCGGGCTGGTCCGCGTATCAGGCCGGTGACCATGCCGCCGCGGCAACTGCGTGGTTGCCGCGCGCCGCAGCCGGCGACCTCGACGCAATGTACAACGTCGCCGCGCTTTACGAGAACGGCAAGGGGGTCGACCGCGACCTCCACCGCGCCGTCAACTGGTACCGCGATGCGGCCCAAAGGGGCTTCGCGCCGGCGCAGTTCCGTCTCGCCCAGCTCTACCACTCGGGTCTCGGGATCAAGGCCGACCCGGAGAAGGCGCTCAAGTGGTACCGGCGCGCCGCCGGGCAGGGCTACCCGGAGGCCCAGTACAACATCGGCGTCGCCCATGAAATGGGAACGCTCGTGCCCCCCGACGGTGGCCGGGCGGCGCACTGGTACGAACTCGCCGCCGAACAGGGTCTGCCCACGGCGCAATACAACCTCGGCCGTCTCCATTTCGAAGGCAAGGTCGTGCCCAGGAACATCGCCCTCGCCGTCGAGTGGTACAGGCGCGCCGCCAAGGCCGGGTTCGCGCCGGCCCAGAACAACCTGGCATACATGTACGAGAACGGGCTCCACGTGCGCGAGAATGTCGAGGAGGCGGCGCGCTGGTACCGCAAGGCGGCCGAGCAGGGCTTCGTCCTGGCGCAGACCAACCTCGGCATCATGCTCAACTTCGGCATCGGGGTCGCGCGCGACCACCGCGAGGCGGCGCGCTGGTACCGCGCCGCCGCGACCAAGGGCGACGCCACGGCCCAGGTCCAGCTCGCGCTCCTGCTCGCCAACGGCCAAGGGATCCCACGCGACCCGGTCGAGGCGTACGCCTGGCTCGGCCTCGCCGGCGAAGGCGGCGACCAGAGTGCCGACACCGCCAATGAGTACCGCGAGCGCCTCACGGAACAACTCGGCCCCGAACAGAAGTCCGCGGCGAAGCGCCGCACAGCGACCCTGCGCGGCGAGCTCGCGGCGGTCAAGCCGCCGCCGGCGCGGCCGGCGATGCCGCGCGAGAGCGGCGAATTCGGCCAGCCCGAACTCACCGTGCAGCGGCGCCTCTCGACCATCGGCCTCTACAAGGGGGCGGTCGACGGGCTGGTCGGGCCGGCAACCGTGTCGGCGATCCGCGCCTTCCAGCGCAAGGCGGGGATCAAGGCCGATGGTAAGATTTCGCCGAAGCTGATCGAAGCGCTCGACGCCGCCGCCCCGGCGCAATGACCGGCACCCGGCTCACGAAGCCGTGGGTTGCGTCGCGCTCGCCGGCGTCGCGGGCGCTTGACCGCGCCTCATGTCACGCTGGCTTCATGCTGGCTTTCCATCGGTTTCTCGCTCTTGCTTATAATAGACAAACCGGGCGCTTGCGTCGTATATTGGTTTCGGGTGTTTGCTAACAATTGCTGAAAATTGCCGCCCGCGCTGACAAAGTGCTGACATGAAGGCTCGAAAGAACGCCCCGAAACTCCTGGTCAACATCTCGAACAAGGCGGTCGAGCGCATCAAGCCGCCCGACGGCGGTTACATCATCGCCTGGGATCGCCAGCTCAAGGGCTTCGGGATTCGCGTGACGGCGGCGGGCGTGCGCAGCTTCGTCCTCAACTACCGAATCGGGGGCAAGGAGCGCCGCGCCACGATCGCGCGCTTCGGCGTGCTCTCGGCCGACGAGGCGCGCGAGATCGCGGTCGAATGGCTGGGCGGCGTGCGCAAGGGCCGCGATCCGATCAAGGAGCGCGAAGCGTACAAGGG
>JAZFVR010000099.1:0-2364 GCA_036447835.1 Alphaproteobacteria bacterium
GTTGCAGTTGGCGTACTCGACGCCTTCGATCCTCCAAGAAACTTGAGCCATGATCGTCCCCCCCTTCGTTGTAAGTTCGTTCTCTTGCTCCACCTAATAATAGAGGAAGGCGCGCCGACGGCAGCGTTGGCGCCCGCTCTTGTAAGGGCCGTCGCCTATGCGGCGCAAGCCTTCGCGGCGTTTGAACGCACCGGTTTTTCAATCACTGTGATCGTGCGGAGAGTCCGCCGCGCCGGGTAATCAGCCCTTCCCGTCGCCCGTCTCGGGGTCGCCCCCGTCGGAAAGCCGGGCGCCGTTCATGCGCACGTCCGAGAGGTCGACGCCGGCGAGCCGTGCGTCGATCAGCACCGCGTTGGTCAGATCGACGCGGTGCAGGCGGCCGGTCGGTTCGCCGCTTGGGTCGCGCACCTCGATCGGGCGCAGGTCGGCCTCCTCGAAGTTCGCGCCGGTGAGGTCGCTTCCCGACAAGTTCGTTCCCTGCAGGATCGACGACGCGAACACCGCGCCGGTGAGGTCGCAATCGGTGAGCTTACCCATCATGACGACGGCGTTGCTGAAGTTGGCTTCGCGCAGGCGGCAACCCTGCATGACGATTCCGCTGAGGTTCATTTTCTCGAAGCTGACGTGGCTCAGGTCCTCGTCCTCGATGCGCGCCCGCTGGCCGTCGGCGCCATTCGACGCGATCCACTTCTGATGCTGATCGAGGAGGTGCCGCAGCCGGGGGCGCAGATCCTGCGTGCCACGGATGACCTTGGCCCCGACGAGCCTGGCGGCGGCAAGGTCGATGCCCTCGAGCTGGGCGCCGGTGAGGTCGGCGCCGGCCAGATCGGCGCCGTCGATGATGGCGTTGGCGAGGTTCGCGCCGCGGAGCTTGGCGCCGACGAGCTTGGCGTTGGTGAACCTGGCGCCGGTGAGGTTGGCCTCGTTGAGCACTGCATCGCTGAGGTCGGTTTCGCGCAGGTTGGCGCCGACGAGGTTGGCGCCGGTGAGGTCGGCCCCGACGAGCGTCGTACCCGAGAGATCGACGCCGCCGAGCTGGCTCTTGACCATGTTGGAAAGGTTGAAGTTGCAATTGGTGAGGTCGGTCACCTCGGACCCGACCGACTTGTGCGAGGTGGCGCTCAGGAGCGCGCCGCCGCGGAAGTCGACCTCGCGTACGATCGCCCGTGACAGGTTGGCGCCTTGGAGCACCACGCCCCTCAGGATGGCCTTGGTAAGGTCGGCCTCGTTCAAGTCGGCGTTGGCCAGGTTGGCGCCGAAGAAGTCCGTTTCGATGAGCGTCGATTTGACAAAGAGGCAGCGCGCGAGATCGGCGCCGACGAACTTGGCCTTGGATAGACGCGAATTGGAAAGGTCGGCGCCGCGCAGGGACTTGAACGAAAGATCGGCGCGCGCGCCGCCGATCCGCCCGTCCAGCCAGAATAGGTGAGCCCTCAGAAGGAGCTCGATATCCGGGAAATCGTCGGCGTCGTCGGCCATGAACCTGTTCGTTGACGAGCGGTTACCGCGCCCGGCAGGGGGTCGCGCGGGTCCCCCGCAGGCTGCGGGCCGGCCCACGCCGGCGCGGGCCAATGCTAGCGGCTAAATATGAACGAAGATTAACCGACAGCGGCCCGCCCGGGCCGGCCGGGCAGGGTGCTACCCGCCGGCGAGCCGCCGCAGGCGGCCGCGCCCACGGCGACGGCGGCGCCGGTGCCCGCCACCAGCGGCGCGGCGATGGAGCTGGCGTTCTGGAAGTCGATCGAGAACAGCCAGAGCGCCGCAGGCTTCGAGGCCTATCTCGAGCAGTTCCCCGACGGCACCTTCGCACCGCTCGCGCGCGCCCGCGTCGCGGCGCTCAAGCGCACCCAAACCGCGGCGCTGACCTCGCCGAGCGCGCCGCTGCCGCCGATCACCCCCGAGTCCTTCGTCAATCACCCCGAGGCCCGGGACGTCATCATGCGCCACTACAACGAAATGCGCGTGGTCAAGTACCAGGGGGTGTCGTCGGTGGTCGAGATGGTCAAGGTGAGCAAGCTGCGCGTGCTCAAGATCGAGGGCGAGATCGTCACGGCCGAGGTCAAGTTCCGCTGGCGCGCCGTCGACTACACCTTCGTCGAAAAATCCGACACGGGCATCGCGACATTGGAGCGCATCGGCCCCACCTACCGCGTCCTCAACTTCGAGTGAGGACACAGCCGCCGCCGGCAAGTTCCTGTCGTATCTGCTAAAATCATGGAGGCCCGGGCCGGAATCGAACCGACGTACACGGATTTGCAGTTTGCGAAAACACATTCTGCACCGCTTTGCCGACATTTGCGACAGTCTGAAAATATGCGGCCTCACAGGGCATTAGGCATTGACACAGCCTGCGGACGTTTGCGA
>JAZFVR010000100.1:0-8443 GCA_036447835.1 Alphaproteobacteria bacterium
GCGCTGACGCTCGAGGGGACGCTCGGGGCGCTGTCCCGCATCGAAAGCGACGAGCCCTTTCCCGTGAGCCTGCTGGGCAAGGCGGGAGGCGCGACGGTGACGATCGAAGGAGAGATCGCCCACCCGACGACGATGACCGGATTCGACGTCTTCGTCGGCGTCGAAGGTGACGACATCGCCGCGCTCACGCCGTTCGTCGATTTCGTGCTTCCGGCGCTCGGCCCCTACGGCGTGGCCTTCAGGCTGACGGACGCGGAAGGCCGCATCCGGGTCTCCGATCTTTCGGCGCATGTGGGCACGAAGGGCGAGCACTACCTGGCGGTCAGCGGCTCCGTCCATGACCCGTTCGCGCTCGCCGGCCTCGACCTGTCGATCGCGCTTGCCGCCCGCGACCTCGCCGCCCTCGGCGCGCTCGTCGGGGTCGCATTGCCGCCGGTCGGTCCGATCGACGTCTCCGGCCACGTGACCGACTTCGGGCGCGTCTACACGGTGAAGGAGTTCGAGGCGAGGATCGGCACGAGCGAAATCGCCGGCGAAATCGCGATCGATATCGCCGGTCCGCGACTGCATGTCACCGGCGAGATCACCTCCGCGGTGCTCGATTTCAACGTCCTGCTCCCCGGCGGCGCGCTGGCCGACATGGCGGAGCCGGATTCAGCACCGGACGACGGCGCCGATCGCGTCTTCAGCGACACGCCGTTGCCAGTCGACGATCTCGACGAGATCGATGCCACGCTCTCACTGCGCGGCGGCCGCATCATCATCGGGGAGGTCGCGTTCGAAGACGTGACCCTCGCCCTTTCGCTCGCGGATGGTGCGCTCGGTCTCGACATCGTCCGGGCACGCTACGGCGAATCCGATCTGAGCGGCGAGATATCGTTCGATACGCGCCCGGAGGTGCCGACGGTGGCCGTCAGGCTCGACGCCACCGGGCTCGACTTGGGCCGCCTGTTCACCGAGCTCGAGTTCACCGACCTCATCGAGGCCACGGGCGACCTCACCATCGACGTGCAGGGCAACGGCGGCTCGATACGCGCGATCATGGGCGGGCTCAGTGGCCGCACCAGCCTGGTGGTCGGCGAGGGCCAGATCAAATCGGGCGCCCTCGACCTGATCGCCGCCGACCTGCTGCAGTCGTTCACACCCTGGGCGAGCGACGACGAGGTGACGCAGGTCAACTGCTTCGTCAGCCGTTTCGATATCAGGGACGGAATCGCCACCAGCAAGGACCTGCTGCTCGACACCCGGCGCATCACAGTCGTCGGCAAGGGCGAAATCGACCTCGGCACCGAGGAGCTCGACCTCGTCCTCAAGCCGGAGCCCAAGGACCCCAGCCTGGTGAGCCTGGCGACGCCGATGCACGTGCGCGGCGTCTTCGCCGACCCCAGCGTCGCGCCCGATACGCTCGCCGTCGCCAAGACCGCGGCGGGGGCGGTGATCGGCGCCATCGTCACCGGCGGCATCGGCCTCATCGTTCCTTTCGTCAGAATCGGCAGCAATGACGAGAATCCGTGCATCGTCGCCCTCGCCGAGGCGCGGTCGGACATCGGAGCCGTCGGCGAAGACGGTCCGATGGCGCCTTTGGCGCCGCACGAGGAAGAGGCGGCGGAAGCCAAGGCGAAGGACGGGGAAGGCGGCTTCGGCGGCTTCCTCGATGACGTGGGAGACGCGTTCGAGGGGTTCTTCTCGGGCGGCTAGTGGCGCGTCCATGCCGGCCGCCCGCCGCCCACGCGAGCCCTAATTCGGGTTGTCATCCCCAGGTCGAAACACTAGATTCTCACGTAACGGATAGATGAATCCGGCCGCCGCCGTCCAGCGCCCGCGCGCCGCCGCCGGGCCGTTCCCCGCCCTGCCCAGAGGCCCCTGATGACAGTGTTCGATCGTTTAACGCGCGTGATTGCGCCGGCATTCGTTGTGCTCGCTTCAGCCCATATCGCCAGCGCCCAGACGACCGCCCCCGCGGCCGGCGAAGACCCCGTCGTCGCCGTCGTCGACGGCAAGGAGATTCACTTCTCGGAGGTCGCCGAGGTCCAGCGGAACCTGCCCGATCAGTTCCAGATGCTGCCGCTCGATGCGATCTTCGCCACCCTGGTCGAGCGCCTGATCGACCTCCAGCTGGTCGTCGTCGAGGGGCGCAAGGCCAATCTTCAGGACGACGAGGTCGTGAAGCGGCGCATGACGCAGATCGAGGACCGGGTGATCCGGGAAATATATGTGTCCAGGCACGTCGACGAAGTGATGACCGAGGAGGTGCTGCTCGCGCGCTACGACGAGTTCAAGCGGCGAAACCCGCCCCAGGATGAGGTCCGGGCGCGTCACATTCTCGTCGCCTCGGAGGAAGAGGCCAAGGCTGCGATTGCCGAGATCGCGGGCGGTGCCGACTTCGCCGATGTGGCCACGGAGAGCTCGACCGGGCCGTCGAGCGCTCAGGGCGGGGATATCGGCTATTTCACCCGCGACGCCGTGGTGCCCGAGTTCGCCGATGCCGCGTTCGCCCTTCAGCCCGGCGAGGTCTCCAAGACCCCGGTCGAGACGAGCTTCGGTTGGCATGTGATCAAGGTCGAGGACCGCCGCCTCGGGGAGGTGCCGAGTTTCGAGGAGACGCGCGTGCAGCTCGTCGCCGAGGCGTCGGAGGAAGCGGTGTCGGAGCTGATGACGACGCTGCGCGAGGCCGCCATGATCGAGCGCTTCAACATGGACGGTAGCCCGATCGACACGGCGGCCGAACTGGGCGCGACCGTCGAGTAATCCCCAAAGTCGATACCCTGTCCTGGCTTTTGCGGCCCGCAGGCGCGGGCCGGCGCGGCCCCTTTCCGTCCGGGCTCAGCCGGACATCAGGCGCGTGATGAACATGCCGACGCGGTAAGTCGAATAACCGGCGACGAACGCGGCGCCGAGCGCCGGGCTCTGAAACGCGATCGCCAGCCCGGCGATCACCGCCGCGCGTCGCAACAAGCCGAAATTCAGCCTCGGCCGCACCTCCCGTGCCTCCGTGCTTCCCGGTCGATCGCTCGCCCCGCGTCATGCCGATCGCATGTCCGAGCGCGGAGGGCGTCGCCTGTTTCCCCGGTCCCCCGCAAGTTCCGTGCCACGGAAAATTATCCCTGCCTTTCAACGGCTTCGGTTCGCCCGACGATCGTCGCGGCGCGAATCTGTAAAGAATTCCGACGCTTTCGGCGGCCGAACCGCTTCCGCGGCCGCGCGCAAGGCCGCGATTCCACCGACTACGGATGGAACATCGTTTTTCTTCCATAGTGATACGGAATTTCCGGGGGCTGCGGCGGCAGGTGTAAAGAACGCCGACAGTCGCTATACCCGGGGAAAATAAGGCCCCGCCTGGGGCGGGGCCGAGTATTGACCGATTTTCGAAACACTCGGGTGCGAGGGACGTACCCGAGCGTCATGGGAGGGTAGGCTAACTACTCCGTATGGATAGGAATACGTTAACATCGTCCTGAACCGCCCGCAACAGCGAGTTTGCGGACGCACGCGCCGGTTCGGCGCAACAGCCCCTCCCCGTCTCACCCTGTCTCGCGGCTTGTTGTGCCAGGGGTACGTTTGCTACGCTTCGCGCCATGAACCGCGAGCCCCTCGATCCTGTCACCGACGGCGACGTGGTGCGATTCGGGCGCGACGGCGCGACGGTGCTTCGCCGCGTGTTCGACCGCGAGTGGATCGCGCTGCTGGCCCAAGGCGTCGAGCGCAATCTCGCCGCGCCCGGCCGCCACGCCCGCTTCTACACGCCGGAAGGAGCGACCGACTTCTTCTTCGGCGACTACTGCAACTGGGACCGCATCGAGGAGTACCGCGCCATCGCCTTCGATTCGCCGGCGCCGGGGATCGCCGCGCGCATGATGGGCTCGGCCAAGATCAATTTCTTTCACGAGCACGTGCTGGTGAAGGAACCGGGCACCGGGAGCCCGACGCCGTGGCACCACGACCAGCCGTACTGGACCGTCGACGGCGATCAGGTGTGCTCGATCTGGGTGCCGGTCGATGCGGTGCCGCGGGCGAGCTGCGTCGAGTTCGTCGCCGGCTCGCACCGCTGGGGCAAGTGGTTCACGCCGCGGCGCTTCGTCGATTCGGGCGAGCACGACACCGACGAGGGCGAGCCCGTCCCCGATATCGAGGCGCACCGCGACGACTACGAGATCCTGGGCTGGGACCTCGAGGCCGGCGACTGCATCGTCTTCCACGCGCTGACGCTGCACGGCGCCCCGGGCAATCTCTCGGCCAAGCGCAGGCGGCGCGCGGTGGCGCTGCGCTATACCGGCGACGACGCCCGCTTCGCGCGCCGCGACGGCCTCATGTCGCCGCCCTTCGACGAGGTCACGCTCAGGCCCGGCGACCCAATGGACTGCGCCACCTTCCCCGTCGTCTGGCCGCGCGGCTGACGGTCGGCGGAACCGCAGGTGGCATTCTTCAGCAAGCGAGGGGAAGCAGCATGCACGCGCGCGTGACGAGGATGCAGGCGAAGCCGGGCCGGGTCGACGACATCGTGCGCATCTCGCGCGAATCCGTCGTGCCCCGGGTGCGCGAACAGAAGGGCTTCAGGGGCGTCGTCCAGCTCGTCGACCGCGAGACCGACCGCGCGATCTCGATCACCCTGTGGGAGACGCTCGCCGACCTCGAGGCGGTCGAGCAGGGCGGTGCCTACGCCTGGGCGATCGGCACCGTGATCGACGCCTTCGCCGAGCCCTACGAACGCGAGGTCTGGGAGGTCAGCATCCGCGAGTGATGGGTCACCCGACCGGCCAGTGGTCGGCGACGCGCACCGCCTCGTCCGCGCCCGGCCACGGCGGCATCGTCGCGATGACGAACGCGAGCGGATCGGCGCCGGTGTTGCGGAACTGGAAGTGGGCGCCGACGGGGATGCTCAAGCTGAGCCCCGGCGTCGCCGCGACGACCTCCTCGCGCGCGCCGTCGCGGCGCCACACCTCGCCGCGGCCGGAGAGGAAGAACCATAGCTCCTCGACGCTCCGATGGCGCACGGCGAGCGACACGCCGCCCGGCGGCAGCCGGCAGTGGACCATGCTCGCGGCGGGCCCCGTCACGAGCCCGCGGATCTCCGAGCCGTCGGGCGCGGTGATGTGGTCGCCGGGCAGCATGTTCGTCTGCATGGCGCTCCTCCTTCGTGTTCACGCCGCGCATGAAAACGCCGACGCTCGCCGCAGGCAAAAAAGCCCCGCGCGAGGCGGGGCGGGGAGTGGTTATGGAGCCGTGTGAAATACCCGGGGTCTATGGGGGGAAGCACTTCCATGAGCGGACCCGGGCATTCTCCGATGAGCTAGGGCGCCGGGCGCGAAAGACAAGCCGCCGCTCGCTTGGCGGACCTCGTCTCATGCCGCGCCGCGCCGCGCCGTGGCCCCCGCGCCGCCTCGCTCCCAGAACACCGGCCGGGGGTCGAGCGCGACGCCGGTGCGCGCGCGCTCGGCCTCGGGCAGCACGTCGAGGCTCGGCCACAGGCCGCTCTCGAGTGCCTCGGCGTAGCCCGCGGGCAGGCCTTGGGCGCGCATGGCGGCGGCGGCGCGGGCGTGGTCGTAGGCGAGGGCATGGAGCTCGACCGTGACGCCGCCCGCCGTCGGGCGCAGGACGCCGTACCAGACGCGCGGCGTGCCGTCGTTGGCGGGCAGGCCGATGGCGCCGGCGTTGTGCCACAGGCGCCCGTCGACGACGCGGCTGAAGGGGATACCCGAGTGCCCGGCGACCACCCCGTCGCAGCCCGTAGCCGCGATCTCGGCGGCGATCCCGCGATCGGGCTCGGAGGGGAACAGGTAGCGGTTGATCCGCGACGGCGTCCCGTGCACGGCGAGCAGGCGCCGCCCGCCGATCTCGAAGCGGATCGCCCGCGGCAGGCCGGCCATCCAGCGCCGCATCCCGGTGTCGATCCGGCTCTGCGCGAAGGCGT
Source organism: Alphaproteobacteria bacterium (assembly GCA_036447835.1). Lineage (GTDB taxonomy): Bacteria > Pseudomonadota > Alphaproteobacteria > JAAXGF01 > JAAXGF01 > JAZFVR01. The sequence continues at coordinate 5,909 of JAZFVR010000100.1, forward strand.
ACCACTCGGCCGCCAGCGCGTCGCACGCCGAGCCCTCGGCGTAGCCGCAGCCGCAGTCGCCCGAGCCGGCGGCGAGCGCTTCCTCGACGTTGCCCATGACCACGGGGCAGCCGGCACCGCGCAGCGCCGCCACCGTGGCCGCGGGCTCGGCGCAGTAGGCGACGATGTCGCCGGTGCAGATGGTGCGCTCGGGCGGAATGCCGAGCGCCCGCGCTTGCGCCAGCAGCGCCTCGGTCGCCTCGAGGTTGCCGTAAGCGCCGCCGAAGATCAGCACCGGGCCGTCGAGGGCGCCGAGGTCGTGCACCGTTTCCATTGGCGATCCGCCTGCCAGAAGCAATGAGCGCCACCCAATTACCCGGTTCCCGCCGCCGGGTCGAGGGCTTTCGGGCGTCCCGGCGGAGGCGTTGCCACGCCGCCGGGGGTGCGCGAACTCGGGTGACCTGCGGCGCGCGATCCTCTAACATTTCATCCGATCGATCGATTTGGGAGGGAGCATTTCGCCATGGCCGAAGCCGCAGTGAGCGTCGCCGGCGCGCCCGCCGGCATCGTCAACAAGACCCACATGGACTTCGAGCTCGACGACGGCATCGCGCACCGCGCCGCGATCGGCCTCATCGTGCTCGGCACCGACAACACCATCGAGTACGAGTTCCGGCGCATGCTGGCGGGTATCGACGGGGTGGCGTTCTTCGAGAGCCGCATCCACAACGCGCCCACCATCACCCCCGAGACCCTGGCCGAGATGGAGACGGGCATGACCGCGGCGGCGGCGCTGATCCTGCCCGGCGCGCCGCTCGACGTGATGGCCTATGGCTGCACCTCGGGCGCCATGGTCATCGGCGAGGAGACCGTCTTCGCGCGCATCCGCGAGGTGCGGCCCGGCATACCGTGCACGACGCCGATCACCGGCGCCATGGCCGGCTTCGAGGCGCTCGGCGTCAAGCGCATCGCGCTCTTGACGCCCTACGTCGACGAGATCAACCAGACGATGCGGCGCTTCATCGAGGAGCGCGGCGTCGCCGTGCCGGTGATGGGCTCGTACAACAACGAGAACGACCTCGAGGTGGCGCGCATCTCGACCCGCTCGGTGCGCGACGCGGCGATCGCGCTGGGGCGCGAGCCCAATGTGGACGCCGTGTTCGTCTCCTGCACCGGGCTGCGGGTCGTCGATATCGTCGAGGAGCTCGAGGCCGAGCTCGCCAAGCCGGTAACCTCGAGCAACCACGCGCTCGCCTGGCACAGCCTGCGCCTCGCGGGCTACACCGAGCCGGTGCCCGGCTTCGGCCGGCTGATGACCGTATAGGCCCTCGCGACCCATCTCCATAGCCGGAGAGGCGTGGCGGCGTCGGGCGCCGTGCGCGGCGGCGGCCGATCCGGCGCGCCGATCGCCCTAGAAACGCCCCGGTTCCATTCCCGAAAGGTCGATGTCGGGCGCGCGGCCCGAGACCAGGTCGGCGACGGCGCGCGACGAGCCGCAGGCCATGGTCCAGCCGATGTGGCCGTGGCCGGTGTTGAACCAGAGGTTCCTGTGCCGGGAGCGACCGATCACCGGCGGGCCGTCGGGGGTCATGGGCCTGAGGCACGCGAAGTACGACGGATTGTCGTAGTCGCCGCCCTCGGGGAAGACGTCGCGCACGACCTTCAGCATGGGCGCGAAGTCCTCGGGCGTGAAGCTCGTGTCGTAGCCGGCGAACTCGGCCGTCGCGGTCGCCCGGAAACGATCGCCGATCGGCGTGAACGCCATCAGATAATGCTCGTCGATGACCGGAGCGCTCGGCGCGCCCTCGTAGCCCGCGCTCGAGACGGTGAGCGAGTAGCCCTTGATCGGGTAGATCGGCATCCGGTAACCGAGCCCCTTGAGCACACGGGGCGTTTCGCTGGCGAGCGACATGACGTAGGCGTCGCCGGTGATCTCGCCGTTGTCGGTGACGACGGCCGCGATGCGGTCGCCCTCGGCCCTGAGGCCGCGGACGGTGGTGTTCCAGCGGAACGTCACGCCCATGCCGCCCATGAGCCGCACCAGCTCGCGGCACAGCCTGTTCGAATCGCCGCTCTCGTCGAACGAGCAGTGGATGGCGCCGGCGAACTTGTCCTTCACCGGCGCGAGCGCCGGTTCGATTTCGGCGCTGCGCCGGGCGTCGATGCCTTCGAGGCCCACGAGCCCGTTGTCCTGCAAGAGCCGCATGTTGGCGATGGCGGTCTCGAGGTGGGCGGCGTCGCGGTAGAGGTAGAGCGTGCCGCGGGTGGTCTCGTCGTAGGCGATGCCCGTCTCCTCGCGCAGCTCCCTGAGCGCGTCGCGGCTGTAGATGCAGATGCGGAGCTTGGTCAGCGTATTGGCCCGGTTGCGCGCCGCGGTACAGTTGGCGAGGAAGCGCAAGGACCAGAGCCAGAGCCTGGGCTCGAGGCGAAACCTGAAGCGCAGCGCGGTGTCGTCGCGCCACAACGACTGCAGCAGGATGAGCGGCGCCCGCGGCGAGGCCCAGGAATAGGCGTGCCCCGGCGCGATGATGCCGGCGTTGCCGTAGCTCGCCTCCT
>JAZFVR010000101.1:0-2553 GCA_036447835.1 Alphaproteobacteria bacterium
GGCGAATCGTTCACCGCGCCGCAAGCACTCGGCGCCCTGCTCACCCTGGGCGGAATCACGCTGCTCGTGTGGGAGGACGCGCGCCTCAAGCGCCGCCCGGCGCTCGCCGACTGATACCAAGGATCAATGATAAAGACCCATAGAGATCGTGTCAGCGTTGCGCCGGAAAGGCAAGGGAGCCGCAGGCGATGCGGGGCATCGTCAAGGGTTCCTGACGCCCTCCGGCGCAACGCGGACACCACCGGGACGGCGGTTTCCCGTGGCCTTCGGATGTCGTTGCCCCCGCCTTGCGATGCCCCGCATCGCCGCGCCGGGTGCGCCTAACCGAACACCACGGGAAGCCGTCTCTATGGGTCTCTATCGTTGATCCTTGGTATGAACGTCACACGATCCCGCTCTCGTGGAGCGGCGCGTTGTCCATGACGCGCCGGTACGACATGCGCGAGAGGTCGAGGGTGACGTAGCCGCCGTCGAGGATGAGCTCGGCCATGGCGCGGCCCACCGACGGCGCCTGCTGCAGCCCGTGGCCCGAGAAGCCGCAGGCGATGTAGAAGTTGTCGCACGCGCCTTCCCACGGCCCGATGATGAGGTTCTCGTCGAGCCGGTTGAGATCGTAGAGCCCGGCCCACGCGCGCCCCGGCTTGAGCGCCTCGAACGCCGGAACGCGGTGCGCGAGCTTGGGCCACACGTCGGCTTCGAACCATTCGTAGTCGACCTCGAAATTGACGCCCGCGGGCTCGTCCGCCTTCGAGCGGCCGCAGACGTAGCCGGCGCCCTCGGGGCGGAAGTAGAGCCCCGTGGGGTCGATCGTCAACGGCAGCGGTTCGAGCGTCCCGCGGATCTCGAAGAAATAGACGTTGCGGCGCACCGGCTCGACCGGCAGCGCCATGCCGATCATGGCAGCGACCGCGGCCGACCACGCGCCGGCGGCGCAGACGAAGACGTCCGCCTGGCGCCGCGCGCCCGTGGCGAGCCGCACCGCCTCGACGCCGCCCGCGCCGCGCTCGATGGCGACGACCTCGTCGGCGACGTACTCGACGCCGAGGCTCTTCGCTTTTCGGCGAAAACCCTGCAGGGCTGAGTAGGGGTCGATCCAGCCGTCCTCGGCGCCGAACGAGCCGGCGTCGATGTCGTCGACGTTGAGCGAGGGGAAGCGCGCCTTGATCTCGCCCGCCTCGAGAACCTCGACCGAGGTGACGCCGAGCTCGCGCTGGATGCGCCGGTTCTCCTCGAGCACGCGCACTTGCTCCTGGCCGCTGGCGAGGAACAGGTATCCCTGCCGGCGATGGTCGATCGGCGCCGCTTCGCCGTCGACCGCCATCAACGCCTCGAACGTCGTGTAGACCTCGAGGTTGTAGTGCGACATCAGCACGTTTTCGGCGAGGCTGAACTGGCGGCGCACGCCGCCGAGCGAGCGCGGCGTCGAGGCCAACTCGTAGGTGGGGTCGCGTTCGATCACGGTGACGCGGCCGGCGCGGCCGTCGCGCGCCAGATGGTAGGCGATGCTCGAGCCGGTGATGGCGCCGCCGATGATGATGACGTCGTCCATGCCCTTCCCCTGACGCCGAGGGAACGAGTGTAACCGCGATCGTCGGGGGGAGGGAACTACTCGGCGCCGAGCGCCTCGATGGCGCCCTTCACCGCGTCGTGGTCGGGGCCGTCGGGCGGCAGCTGCGCGAGAAGCCGCCCCCACAGCGCGCGTGCGGCGTCGGCGTTGCCATCCTCGGCCTCGGCGCGGCCGAGCAGCCACAGCCCGGCCGCGTTTGCACCGTCGATGTCGACGAGCCGGCGCGCGACGAGCGCGGCCTCGCCTGGCAACCGGGCGCTGCCGGGCGCGGCATCGACGATGGCGACGGCGTAGGCCTCGAGCACGCGCGCATCGTCGGGGGCGAGCGTCGCCGCCCGGGCGTAGGCGTCGCGCGCCCTCTCGGCGTCGCCGAGCACGCCATGGGAGCGCCCGAGCCTGAGCCAGCCATCGAGGTCGTCGGGATCGTCCTCGAGGCGTTCGGCGAGGCGCGCGACCATGCCGCGGATCATCTCCATGCGATCGTCGTCCGACATCGACTGCGCGCTCGCGATGTCCTCGCGAGTCGGGCCGGGCGCCGCCGCGCCGCCTTCGTCCTCGGGCAACAGTTCGGCGACGTCGACGCCGAGCTCGCCGGCGACCGCGTCGATGCGCTCCTTGAGAGACGCCATGTACGGGGCGCCCGCCGGCGACTCACGGGCGAGCGCCACCCAGTCGTCGAGCGCGCCCCGAAGGTCGCCGGCCTGGGCCCTGGCGAGGCCGAGGTAGAAGCGCGGCACGGCCTGGTTGGGGTCGGCGGCGAGCGCCGATTCGAAGAACCCGATCGCCTGCGGAGTGACGATTCCGCCCGCCGCCATGACGTGGTACTCGCCGATCAGCGCGACGACGTCCGGATCGTCGCCGGTGAGCCGCGCGGCGTGCCGCAACGCCCCGATCGCCTCGTCGTAACGCTCGAGCACGCGGTACGAGCGCGCCAGCATCATCCAGCCCTCGAGGTCGTCGGGCTCGCTGCGCAGGCGTTCGGCGAG
>JAZFVR010000102.1:0-2910 GCA_036447835.1 Alphaproteobacteria bacterium
GCCGGGCTTGTGGGTCGCGAGGGCGCTGTCGATGCGTATGACCTCGGGCGCGAGGTAGCCCGTTGCGGCGATGGCCGCGAGGCGCTTCAACAGCTCGCGGCGCGTTTCTTCGTTCATGGTCAAGCCTTAAGGAATGCGAGGCCTCGCCCCTTTTTCCATCGCTATGGTTAACCGGCGGTTAAGAGACGCCCGCGGTAGCAGCGACTCGTCGATCGATCCGGCGGGAAACTTGGGGAGAGCGGCCGCGCAGGACCCGCTGCGCCTTACTCGGCGGCGGGCAGCGGCGGCGGGTCGTCGGCGAGGCTGCGCAGGTAGGCGACGAGGTCGGCGCGCTTGGCGGCGTCCTTGACGCCGGCGAAGGTCATCTTGGTGCCGGGGGCGTAGGTCTTGGGCGCGGCGAGGAAGGCGCCGAGCTCGTCGTAGCCCCACTGGCCGCCGAGGCCGGAGAGCGCCTGCGAGTATTTGAAGCCGTCGCGCGCGGCGATCTCGGCGCCGACGATGCCCCACAGCGCCGGGCCCACCTTGTTGCGACCGCCGGGGGCGAAATCGTGGCACGCGGCGCATTTCTTGGCCACTTTCTTACCCTTGTCGAGGTCGGCGCCGGCGAGCAGCGCGGCGAACGAGGGCTCCGCCGCGGCCGGTTCCCCCGTGGCGGCGGCGGCAACGGTTTCCTCCTGTTCCGCGCCCGCGGGAGCCGGGTAGGCCGTCGCCTCCATCGATTGTTCATGGAAGAACTCGTCGAAGCCGACGTTGATCGCGGTGAAGACGAGGAGCGCGAAGAGAACCGCGCCTACAATTTTGTTGATCTCGATCGCCGACATCCCTGCCCCCGGGTCCGCGGCGAGATTAGCCACTTCACGGCGCCCTGTCCAACGCCTAAACTGCGCCCGCCGCGCACGCCCTCCGGAACCATGACGACCTCACGCAACCCAGTCATCCTGATTCCCGCGCGCATGGCGTCGACGCGGCTCCCCGGAAAGCCGCTCGCCGACATCGCCGGCGAACCGATGATCGTGCACGTCTGGCGGCGCGCCTGCGAGGCCGACCTCGGCCCGGTCCACGTCGCCTGCGCCGAGATCGAGATCGCCGAAGCGGTGCGCGCGGCGGGCGGCGACGCGGTGATGACGCGCCCCGGCCACGCCTCGGGCTCGGACCGCATCTTCGAGGCGCTCGGGCACATCGACCCCGGGGGGGCGTTCGACGCGGTGATCAACGTCCAGGGCGACCTGCCGACGTTCGCACCCGAGCTGCCGCGCGCCGCGCTGGCGCTCCTCGACGACGACGCGGTCGACATCGGCACGGTCGCCTGCGCCATCGACGACGCCGCGGAGCGTGACGATCCCGGCGTCGTCAAGGCGGTGGTCTCGGCGGCGCCCGGGGCGGCGAGCGGCCGGGCGCTCTATTTCACCCGCGCCACGGCGCCTTACGGTGAGGGCCCGCTCCACCACCACATCGGGCTCTATGCGTACCGCCGCGACGCGCTGGCGCGCTTCGTCGGGCTGCCGCCGAGCCCGCTCGAGGAGCGCGAGCGGCTCGAGCAGCTGCGGGCGCTCGAGGCCGGCATGGCCATCGCCGTGGCGTTCGTTGACAGCGTTCCGCTCGAAGTGAATACTCGCGCCGACCTGGGCCGCGCCCGCGAGCAGCTGGGCGGCGGCTAGTATCGGCATTCTGGCAGCGAGGCGCCGGGACCTGGCCCTCATCCTTCGGCAGGCTCATCCTTCGACAAGCTCAGGATGAGGACATTGCGGGGCATAGCACAAGGGCCTCACACTGAGCCGGTCGAAGCTTTACCCTGAGCTTGATCGAAGCCTCACCCTGAGCTTGGTCGAAGGGCGAGGCCTTGTTCTCAGTTCCATGATTGCGCGCACGAAATACGAGGCTTGACCGGGCAGATGAGCGAAGCCGCCGCCGATCCCGCCACGACCATCGCCTACCAGGGCCACCCGGGGGCGTACTCGCACCTCGCGTGCATCGAGGCGTATCCCGACATGCGCCCGCTGCCGTGCGAATCTTTCGCAGACGCATTCGAGGCGGTCGAGGAAGGCCGCGCGGCGCTGGCCATGATTCCGATCGAGAACTCGCTCGCCGGCCGCGTCGCCGACATCCACCATCTGATGCCCGAATCGGGCCTGCACATCGTCGCCGAGCATTTCCAGCGCGTCGTCCACTACCTGCTCGCGCCCGAGGGGGCGACGGTCGGCACGCTGACCACCGTGCACTCGCACATCCACGCGCTGTCGCAGTGCCACAACCTGATCCGCGACCTCGGCCTCAAGGCGGTGACCGAGGCCGACACCGCCGGCGCGGCGGCCCAGGTGGCGGCGCGCGGCGATTCGAGCGAGGCGGTCATCGCCTCGAAGCTCGCCGCCGACATCCACGGACTCGCGGTGCTGCGCGAGAGCGTCGAGGACGCCGAGCACAACACCACGCGGTTCCTCGTGCTCGCGCGCGAGCCCGGCGAGACCGAGCCGGGCTCGGGCCCGGTGATGACCAGCTTCGTGTTCCGCGTGCGCAACGTGCCGGCGGCGCTCTACAAGGCGATGGGCGGCTTCGCCACCAACGGCGTCAACATGACCAAGCTGGAAAGCTACATGATCGGCGGCGATTTCCGGGCGACCCAGTTCTACGCCGACATCGAGGGCGATCCGCGCGACCGCAACGTCCGCCTCGCGTTCGAGGAGCTCGGCTTCTTCACCGCCGAGATTCGAATTCTCGGGACCTATCCGGCGGCGCCGTTCCGCCACGGCGGCAAAGCGCTGACCGCGGCTTAGGGCCCATAACGAAATAACCGCCTCGGTTTCTTACCTTGTATCAAGAGCAAGGGGCTTTGCCCCTTGACCCCACCAAAGGCCGACGGCCTTTGGAAACCATTATTGACTGGGGTCCAGGGGCCGTTGGCCCCTAGCGGGG
>JAZFVR010000103.1:0-3852 GCA_036447835.1 Alphaproteobacteria bacterium
GCGACGTCGCCCCGGCCACCGAGCGTCTCGTGCAGACGCGCGCGCAGCTCGGGCTCGTAATCGCGCGTAAGCCAGGCATCGGGCCGCACCGCGGCGCGCCCGTCGGTGCGCAGGAGCGCCGCGTCGACGCCGTCGAGCGAAGTGCCGCTCATCAGCCCCAACGCCAGCGACAGCCTTGCTTCAGCGCTCATCGCCTTCCCTCTCCGCGGCGCCCTGTAGCCGCGCCCGTACCGTCCGTTGTCGGGCATCGGGGAGTGTGTTACACCAGCGGCGCCCGCTCGGCAGCCGGCATCATAGTCGAAGCCGCAACCGATTGACCAACCGCCGATGACCGACCCGCGATCCGATTTCCTGCGCGCCGTAGCCGCGCGTGGATTCCTGCATCAGTGCACCGATCTCGCGGGCCTCGACGCGCGCGCCGGGGAAGGCGCGATCACCGCCTACATCGGCTTCGACTGTACGGCGCCGAGCCTGCACGTCGGCAGCCTGCTGCCGATCATGCTGCTGCGTCAGCTGCAGAAGACCGGCCACAAGCCGATCGTGCTCATGGGCGGCGGCACGACCAAGGTAGGCGACCCCTCGGGCAAGGACGAATTCCGGCAACTTCTGTCGCAAGACGACATCGCACGCAACATGGCCGGCATCAGGGCCGTGTTCGACCGCTTCCTCGACTTCGGCGATGGGCCGACCGACGCCCTCATGGTCGACAACGCCGACTGGCTCGACGACCTCGAATACATCCCCTTCCTGCGCGAATTCGGCCGTCACTTCTCGGTCAACCGCATGCTCGGCTTCGATTCGGTGAAGCTGCGCCTCGATCGCGAGCAGCCGCTCTCGTTTCTCGAGTTCAACTACATGATCCTGCAGGCATACGACTTCCTCGAGCTGGCGCGGCGTTACGACTGCGTGCTGCAGATGGGTGGCTCGGACCAGTGGGGCAACATCGTCAGCGGGGTCGAACTCGGCCGCCGCGTCGACGGGCTGGCGCTCTACGGCCTGACGACACCGCTCATCACCACCGCCGCGGGCGCGAAGATGGGCAAGACGGCGCAAGGCGCGGTCTGGCTCAACGCCGACCAGCTCTCGCCCTACGATTACTGGCAATACTGGCGCAACACCGAGGACGCCGACGTCGGCCGCTTCCTGCGCCTGTTCACCGAGCTATCCCTCGACGATATCGCGCGGCTCGAGACGCTCGGGGACGCCGAGATCAACGAGGCGAAGAAGGCCCTCGCCGACGCCGCGACCGCGCTGTGCCACGGCGACGACGCCGCCCGCGAGGCCGCCGAAACGGCGCGGCGCACCTTCGGCGAAGGCACCTACGGCGATTCGCTGCCGGTGATCGAGATACGGCGCGACGAACTCGAACGCGGCGTCGCCGCCTTCGAGTTGCTTCTCCGCGCCGGGTTGTGCGAATCGGGCGGCGCGGCCCGCCGGTTGATCAAGGGCGGCGGCGGTCGCCTCAACGACGCGCCCATCGACAGCGAAACCCGGCTCGTCACCCTCGACGACCTCAACGCCGACGGCGTGATCAAGCTCTCCGCCGGCAGGAAACGCCACGCGCTCGTGCGCGCGGTATAAGCCGCGTCAGCGGCTCGGGTCGGGAGCCATGTTGTTGAACGGCTCCACCTCGTCCTCGTCCTTGCCGACGAACGAGAACACTCCGCGCAATACGCCGGGCGCGAACGCCGAGAGCGGGTTGACGACGATCTTGGGATCGTCGAGCGGCCCCGAGATGCGATAGGAAGCGGCGAACAGGCCGCCGCCCTTCGGCCCGGCGAGGATCTTGCCGAGAATCGGCAGCTTCCCGAACACGCTGTTGAGCGTGTAAGCGGGCACGAGCGTGCCTTTCATGTCGACGGTGTCGGCCGCGAGGTCGACTTCGCCTTCGAGGGTGAAGCCGAGCGCGGGTCCGTAGGCGCGCGCGTCCTTGATGGTAAGCACGTCGCCGCGCTTGGTGTAGGGAACGATGAGCCGGGTGAAGGGCAGGCCCTCACCCTTGAGCGCGTCGATGACGCCGAAGAGCGAGGCGACCGACAGCACCTTCGCCAGCACCGGCGCGTTGAGCATCTTGAAGTTGGCGATCTTGAGTTCGCCGATGGCGGCATCTTCGCGACCATCGCCGTCGAGGCTCGCGGTGAGCGCGAGCTTGCCGCCGACCGCGTTGTCGAAGACGTCGAGGGCCCGCAGCAGGGCGCCGGCGTCGTCCGAGCCCATCCACAGGGCGCGTCCGTCCGGGGTGCGGGAGAGGCGCAGCGACACCCGTTTTTCGTCGCCGAGCGCGCCGTCGAGCGCCAGTCGCTCCCAACGATCGCCTTCTCTCAGCAGGGAGGCGTCGATCCCGGTGATCGCGTAGCCCTCGCGGACGATGAGGCGGTCGAGCCGGGCGCTAAGATCGAGCGGCGCCGCGCTCGCATCGCCGCCACCATCGAAGGCGTCTTCGAGGTACGGCCTGAGGTCCAGACTGGCGCCGCCGAGGGTGACCCGATGGCCACCGCCCTCGATCGCCTCGACCTTCGCCTGCACGTCGGTGGCGCCGAAGTGGAGCCGGTCGAGCTCGAGGCGGCGCAGCGCCCCGCTCTCGGCGTCGAATTCGGCGCGGCCCGTCGCCACGAGATCGCCGGCGGCGAGGCGCAGCGAATCGACGATGACCGCCTTGCCCGGAGCGCTCCGTGCTTCGATCTCGATGTGGCCGTCGACGCCGGCAGGTTTCTGCCAGCGGATTTCGGGAATGCGCACGACCGCGTCGACGAGGCTTGCGCTCACGCGCCAGCGGCGCTGCCCGTCGAGACGATCGATGATCTCGACCTCGATGTCGGTGGGGCCGGCGACGTATTCGTTTCCGGGAAAGCCGAGTCTGCGCCGCTGCGAATCGGTGAACCGGCCCGCGACCCGACGGCTTCTGCTTTCCAGCGCATTGTCGGAGAGGTCTTCGTGCAAGGCAACGTCGGCGGGGACACCGTTGAGCGCCACCGAGCCGCTGACGTCGAGCCGCTTCGGGTCGAGCATCAGCGAAAGGGTGCCGCCGCTCAGTTCGTACCCTTCGATGGCGCTCGAAACGCTCACCTCGCGCAGTTCGGCGTCGACCGCGAAGTCGAAACGCTCGCCGGTCGCCTCGCCGACGAGCGGGAAGTCGAAGCGCAAGCGGGCCTTGGCGCTGCCGCCGACGCCTGCGGGATCGATGCCGAACTCCTGCGCATAACCGAGATAAGGATGAGCGAGAAGCTCCATCGCGTCGCGCACCGGACCGCTGGCGGCGACATCGATGCTCATGGTGGCGGCGCCGCCGATATCGTCGATGACGAGCAGTCCCTCGCCGGCACGAAGCCCCTCGAGCCGCCCGCCCGAGGTGGTGATCTCGACCCTCTTGCCGGTGATCGTTACGTGGCCATCGACGCCCTCCAGCTTGGGCAGCGGGTCGCGGTAGTTCACGGTGACGCCCTCGAGATCGAGCGTTGCGACGATCGCCTCCTCGGGCAAGACGCCGCCGTCGAGATCTCCCGGCCTTATCTGGATGCTCGCTTTGCCGGTGCGGATGACGCCGTCGGTGAGGTTGGAGACGATCCACTCGCGCGCCTGCGGCGCGAGGCCGGTCGGCCAGTAGCGCCTGAGATCGTCGAGCGGCACGTCGCGCAACGTCGCGCCGCCAAGAATCAGCGGCTGGTCGTCGAAACCCTCGATGAGCACCTCGCCGGTGACAGTGGGCCCACCGAGATCGACGAAGGCGTCGTCGAGTTGCAGGCGGCGGGCACCGACCAGGAAAACGCCCTTGGCGTGAGCGACGGCGACATCGAATTCGCCCTCGAACCAGTCGAGAAGCGCCACCCTCCCCGCACCGCCGCTGAGGTCGAA